>JAAOZZ010000074.1 GCA_012274175.1 Betaproteobacteria bacterium | reverse complement strand
TCGTACCCCGACTGGCGGGCGATCGTGAGCGACAATGCCTCGCCGGGAGATGCGGGGCGCAGCATCCGCGAGGCGATCGACCGGCTCGGCGATCCGCGCGTGAGCTTCCACCAGCAGCCGACGAATGGCGGCGAATACGGCCAGGGGCGATATCTCTTCGGCGAGGCCGCGGCGCTCGGTTGCGAGTACTTCACGATCCTGCATGACGACGACACCCTCGAGCCGGGGTTCGTCGCCGCCGCGGTAGATGCCCTGGACCGGCACCGCGAAATGTCGTACTACGTCTGCAACTCGCATGTCATGGCCGAGGACGGGAACCGTTCGCACGCGCTCACCGAAGCGCTGGATCGCAGGCAGCAACGCGTCGGGAAGGGCGACGGCCCCATCGATGTCCTTTCCAGCCACATGACCTGCGGGTTTACCCCCATCTGCGCGACGTTCTTCCGGATGGCGGCCCTGAAGGACTCGGGCTTCGTCGACGACGACCTCCATGGCAACGTGCCGTTCGAGAACAATGTCTTCGTGCGGCTGGGCGAGCGCGGGGCGAAGGCGTGGTTCGATTCGCGCCGCCTGGTCTCGTTCCGCATGCACCTCAATCAGCTGCGCAACACCGATTACCTGAACAACGAACAAATCGTGAGCCTCAGCATCCGGCTTTTCGAGCGTCGACGTTTTGAGGGCGAGAACGAGCGCCGCCGCCGGCAGTGCCTCAGCCGGCTCCACCGCATCGAGGCCATGCACAGGGCCAATGGCGGCGATTACGCCGCCGCGCGCGCCGCCGCGATAAAGGCGCTGCGTGCCAATCCCGGGTCGGGGAGGACGTGGCTCGTGGCAGCCGGCACGCACCTCGCGCCGTTCTTCGTGAGGAGCGTGGCGAGCGCCTGGCTGCGAGGCGCCGGCGCCGCGGTCCCGAGGTCGTGGAAGGCGTGATGCGCGACGGACGAACAGATACGAAAGGTGCCTTCTCATGGATGGGATGAAGGAAGCGATCCAGTACCAGCCCGATCTCGACCCGATCGACTGGCGAACGTCGTCGCGGCGGGCACGAAACGCGATCGTCCGGCATGTACCGCTCATCCTCACGAGCGTCGTGGTCTGCTTCGTGCTGATGTTCGTGTACGTGCGCCTCTTTCCGCCCGTATTCACGGCCACGGCGTTGCTCGAGGCCGAATCCGACAGCGACACCGGCCGCGTGCAGTACTACGCGCATTGGGACATGTTCCGCAAGGTCGACATGAAGTCCGAGCCCGAGCTGCTCACCTCGGGGCGCGTCGCCAAGCAGGTGGTCGAGGACCTCCACCTCAAGTTCGACGACGTGTACCACACGATGTTCACGCAAATCGGCTACCTGTGGACCGAATCGTGGGTCGGCAGGAACTATCGCAAGTTCAAGGAGTGGCTCTTCCCGCCGGACCCGTCGATGTACAAGCCGACGCCGGAGGAGATCGATTTCGGGCGTACCGTCAATTCCTTCCGCGACGGCATCAGGGTCGAGCAGGTCGCCGGCACGAGCGTGGCAAAGGTGACCGTGATGGCGCCGTCCTACCGCGTGGCGCAGATCGCCAACAGGACCATCGACATCTTCCTCGCTGAACGCAGGCGCCGTTCCTACAACGAGGCCAACGCGGCCTACCAGGCGCTCTCCGTCGAGGTCGCTCGAGCCTCGGCGGACCTCGCGGCCGCCGATGACAAGAAGGCCGACTTCGAGAAGAAAAACCAGGTGGTGCTCGACTTCGAGAAGGACAAGCTTCTGCTGACCGATTGGGCGAAACTCAAGTCGTCGGCGAACGACGTGAATGGAACGATCGCGGGCCTGGAGGCGAGCCTCGCGGTCGTGGAGCGGGAGCTCGGCACCGAGCCCACCGAGATCGTGCAGGCGACGAGGCTGCAGGACAGCCAGACCAAGGGCCTGCTCCAGAACCGCGAGTTCGAGCTCAACAGCGCCCTCCAGCAGATGCGCGAGCACTACCTTCCCGGGTCGCCGGACATACAGCAGCTCGAAAGGCTGCTCGCCGAAGTGCGGACCTCGCTCGCCCGCGAGCCCGACAAGGTCACCGTCGCGCGGGAAGTGATCATGAATCCGACCCATACCGAGCTGCGCACGCGCGAGCAGCTCCTGAAGAGCCAGCTCGCATCCGCCTACGCCACCCTGGCGTCGAAGCGCAAGCCCCTGGCCGAGCTCCAGAGCCGGATGGACCATTACCCACAGCTCGTGAAGTCGCTGACCGAGATGGCCCGCATTCGCGACGGGCTGGAGTCGCGCTACAAGCTCCTGCGCGAGCGGCTCATGGTGGCGGACGTCTCGCGCGCGACCGCCAACTCGGCGCCGTCCAGCATCCGCGTCATCGACTACGCGTCGTCGCCGACGAGCCAATCGTGGCCGAAGATGATCATTCTCGCGCCTTCGGCGCTGGCGCTGGGTCTCTTCCTCGGATTCAGCATGGCGTTGCTCGCGGAGATCTTCAGCACCCGCGTCAATCGCGACCGCCTCTCCACGCGCCCCGAGTATCCGGTGTACGCCGTGATCGACATGCTTCCCGTCGTTGCCACCCAAGGGGGCACGGGGGCCGTGCTGCTCCAGTCGCCGGCCAACGATTCGGCCATCGCACGCCTGCGGGGCCCCTCATGAGCGACATGAACTTTCGTGCGCTGCTCGGGCATGGCCGCAGGCTCCTGCGACGGATGCGGGTGGACGAGTCGACGGACCAGTCCGCCGGCACCTACGCCCTGTTGGCGCTGCGCCTCGAGCGCGACCTCGCGCGCCAGGGCAAGGGTCGCAGCATCCTCATCACCGCGGCCAAGGATGATTCGGTCGCGCTGGAGGCCACCGTGGAGCTGGCGTGGTCCCTTGCGGCCGATTTGGGCCATACGGTGCTCATGGTGGATGGGGGGTTCGCCTCCAATACCCTGAGCGCCGCGCTCGCCGTCGACGACAAGGTGGGACTCTCCGAACTGCTCGAGGGGCCGGCGCACGGTTTTGCCGCCTTGCAGCTGCGCCTGCAGCCCACGCAACACGAACATATCGCCATCCTGCCCCGTGGCCACGACCGGGAGACCACGATCCGCGTCGAGGCGGTCCGCGGCCTCATTGCGGCCGCCTGCGAGCACTTCGACTTCGTGCTGGTGCAGGGTTCCCTCACGGTCGAACCCGAGCGCTCGCTTGCGTTCGGGTCCCTGGTCGATGCGGCGCTGCTCTTCGCCGTGGAGGACGCCACAACCATAGACGACGTCGCGCGCGGGCAGCGGCTGCTCAACGACTGTGGCGCGCGGCGTGTCGCCCTTGTCCTCGCCAACCGCAGGCAAGTGCCCGCCCCCGCGAATACCGAGCCCGGCGCTTGATGCAGGCGACGGGGCCAGCCGGAGCGCGCTCCGGAGCCGGCAGCACACCCTGGACCTGGGTCGGTGGCATCGTGGCGGGCACCCTCGCGCTCGGTGCGCTGATCCTCACCCAGGTAGGCGAACCGAAGTATGTGTTCACGGGATTCGCCATGCTGGCCTTCGGCATCCTCGTGTTGCTCGTCGGCAACCTACGCGTGGTTTCGCTCCACGTCCTTCTCTTCTTCGCCCCCTTCACGCTGCGCTTGACCCTGGCGCCGATGCCCCACATGGGGGGCGCGGGCGCGCTGTACATCGAGGCGGTGGACCCGTTCATTCTGGTCCTCTGCTTCTACCAGCTGAGGGAGCGGATCAAGGGGCTTCGCAGCGCGTATCCCATTCCCCCGGCGCTGTGGTTGTGGGTCGGGATGATCGCGCTGGGCGTGGGCACGGTGGTCTTCGGGCACTTGCGCTCGCTGGCGATCCTCGAGATCGTGCGGATGTCGAAGCTGCTGCTGATGTCCGTCGTGCTGATCAACGAAATCGTCACGCAGCGTCAGTTCAAGGCCGCCATCGTGACCCTCCTGCTCGGCGTCATCCTGGAGGCGGGCATCGCCCTCGCCCAGAATCTCATGGGTCACCAGCTCGGGTTGTCGTTCCTGGGCGAGGCGCGCCAAAAGGACGTCGAGATCCTGGGGATGACGAGCCTCGAGTCGGGGGAGTTCGTCTATCGCGCGGGGGGACTCCTCGGCCACGCCAACCTGTTCGCCGCCTATCTGGCCCTCTTCCTGGGGATCGCGATCGCGCTCGTGCTCACGTCCGCTTCGCATCTGCTCAAGGCCATTTCGTACATCGCGCTCGCCCTCGGCACGCCGGCCCTCGTGCTCACCCTTTCGCGCGCGGGCTGGATCGACTTCACGGCCGCATTCGCGATCACGGTCGCGCTGGGCGCCTGGAATGCGATCTCGCGCCGCAGGTATGTCTTCTCGCGCGTGGCGGTGGTCGTCGGCGTAACGATCGTCGGCATCGCGATGAGCCCCATCATCATCAAGCGCATCAGCGACGCCGACCCCACGTCCGTGGAGTACCGCCTCAAGTGGATCAGGATTGCACGCGACATGGTCGAAGACCACCCGCTCTTCGGCGTCGGACTCAACGCGTATGTGTTCACCCAGCTTCCCTACGGGCAATTCAAGACGCCGGAGGACATGACGAATTTCTACGGCGCGAATTGGCCGGTCGTCCACAACAACTGGCTGATCGTCTGGTCCGAGCAGGGCACGGTCGGGATGATATTGTGGATCGCGTTTCACATCGCGGTGATCTTGGCGGCGGCGAGGAACCTCAGGATCCGGGATCCGGTGCTCCATGCCATCGGCGTCGGGCTGCTGGCCGGATTCGTTGCCATCATGGTCGATGGCATGGCGAGTTTCTTCGTGCGCCAGGAGGCCCCCGCGCGCATGTTCTGGATCGCGACCGCGCTGATTCTCGCGCTCGACCGCTGGCGGCGCTCGAGCGAGGAGGAGCGGCCCGCTCCCGTGCCGGAGATGCCACGACACGCTCGCCTGCCTGCGCTGGAAAGCGCGCGGCCGACGGGCCGATGGCTTCCAGCCCGCACCAGCCTGCTGCAGTGACGGGGGCGCATCCGCCGAACCTGCTTCGGTCCGTCGCCAAGAATGCGGTCAGCCTCACCGGTGGCCGCTTCCTGCTTGCGCTGCTGCGGTTCGCCGTCGCGCTCGTCATCGTGAAGCGCAGCGGCCTCGATACGTTCGGCGAGTTCGCCCTGGTCCTCACCTTCATCTTCATCGCCGAGTGGCTGTCGGACTTCGGCCTCATCGACATCGCCGTGCGGCAGATCTGCACCGATACCTCCGGCGGCGAGGCCACGCTCGGCGCCTTCGCGATCTCCAAGTGCGTGCAATCCGTCCTCGCCGCCGCGATGATGGTCGCCGGAATGGCGCTCCTGGGCTACCCCAGCCACGTGATGCGCTCGGGGATGATTGCCGGCGTCGCAATCCTGCTCTACGGCGGCGTGCAATACCTCCGCGTCGGCTTTCGCGTGCGCATGACGATGGAGCGCGACGTCGGCGCCGAGCTCGCGTCCGTGGTCTTCCTGCTCGGTGCGGTCTGGATCGCCACGGGAGCTCGCGCCGGCCTCGAGGTCCTCACCCTCTGCTATGTCTTCTCGCGCGGCGTGAACCTGGTCGGGGCATGGCTCCTTGCCGCCGGATCGCTGAAGCCTGCATTCGGGAAGACGTTGCGCTCGGAGCTGGCAATCCTGGTACGCGCGGCACTTCCCCTCGGCCTGACGGGGCTCCTCGTCGTCGCCTATGACTCCATGGATGCCATCGCCCTTTCGAGGTGGTCCACGAACGCGCAGATCGGGGTCTTCTCGGTCGCCACGCGCGCGATGATGCTGGCCGTGGTCGCCGAACAGGCTCTCTGCCAGGCCGTATTTCCCGTGCTCGCACGGCAGTGGGCGCAGGACCGGGCAACCTTCACGCGTACCTACCAGGCCGTGCTCGATTGGGGCACGGTACTCGCAGGCGTCCTCTTCTGCGCGCTGTTCGCCGGAGCGCTGGGCCTGGGCGCGCTCGTCCGGCAGGAGCCGCAGGCGGTGGCCGCCGTGCTGCAACTGCTGTCCTGGGCGGTGTTGGCGCGCGCCGTCGTGACGCTCGTGAGCCCCATGGTGGTCATTTCCGGGCGCCTCATGAACACGGTCTGGATCACGCTGCTCGTGGTCGTCGCGAAGTGGGCCGGGCTGGTCCTGCTCGCCCGGCAGGGCGCCATCGGCGCGGCCACGGCCTACCTGATCGCCGAAGTCCTGGTGGGGCTCGTTCCGACCGTGATCATCTGCCAGCGCGCCGCGGGCGTCTCGCTCGACTGGTCCCTGCCCCTCAGGGCCGTGGCGGCCGCGGCGGCCGTGGCCGGCGCGACGCAGTGGCTCGAGCTCCAGGGCAACGTCCTGCATGGCCTGCTCGCCGTCCTGCTCTACGTCGCGCTCGCCTGGGCCCTGGGCGCGATCCGCCTGCAGCCGTTGCGGCAGTTCTGGCTCGCCATCGGACGCGGGAGGGGCGATGGATAGGCGGCTGCGGGTCGCCATCATCGGCGACCGCGGGATTCCGGCACGCTACAGTGGCTTCAGCACGCTCGTCGAGGAGATCTCGGCGCGCATGGTCGCGGACCACGGCATGGACGTGACGGTGTACTGCAGGTCGCAGTACTTCGACGAGCGTCCGCCCGAATTTCGAGGCGTGCGCCTGGTCTACCTCGCCGCGCCGGGCGGCAAGAGCCTCGAGAGCCTGTGGCACAGCGCGCGGGCGATCCTGCACGCGGCGCTGCGCCCGTTCGACATCGCCGTGGTCCTCGACCCCGGCAATTCGCCCCTCACGCTGCCCTTGCTGGCGCGGCGCATGCCGTTCGTGATCCACACCGACGGGCTGGGATGGCAGCGAAGGAAGTGGAGTCCGTTGCAGCAGCGGTACTACCGATGGTCGGAATGGGTCTCCGCGCGTCTCGCCACGCACCTGGTGTGCGACTCGCCGGCCATGCAGCGCTACTACCTCGACGAATACCGGGCGGCGAGCGCCTATATCCCGTATGGCGGCGAAGCCGGCGGCCCCCCGGACGATGCCGCGCCCGCGCGTTACGGCCTCGAGCCGGGGCACTACTACCTGGTCGTGGCGAGGCTCGAGCCCGAGAACAACGTCGACCTCATCATCCGCGAATACAAGTCATCCGATGCGCGCTTGCCCCTGGTGTATGTCGGCGGGGCGCGCTACGAGTCGGAATACTCGCGCGCGATCTTTGCGCAGGCGGACCCGCGCGTGAAGTGCCTCGGACCGGTCTACGAGGCCGCGCTGCTGAACGGCCTCTACCGGCATTGCCGCGCCTATATCCATGGTCACGAGGTCGGCGGCACCAACCCCAGCCTGCTGCGAGCGATGGCGGCGGGCGCGGCGTGCGTACCCATCGACGTCGTCTTCCATCGCGAAGTCCTCGGCAGCCACGGGCTCTTCTTCTCGCGCGATCCCGGCTCGCTGGCGGGAATCTTCGAGACCCTCGAAGCCGACCCGTCCCTCACCGCGCGCCTCGGCCGCGAAGCGCGCGCCAGGGCCGAGGGCTGCTATCGTTGGGACGCGGTTGCCGCGGGGTACGCCGAGTTCCTGGCGCGCATCGTGGAAGCGCGCGGGCACGGCGACAGCGGCTTGCACATCGATACCGACGTCTATCACCCGGAGCAGTTCGTCCCCCCCGGCGAGCCCGCGATCGGCTCGCGCTCATAGGCGTTTGACCGACCCGGGCCGTCCCGCTATCGTACCCATGCCCGACCCGACCAAGGAGCCCCATGATAGTCCGCCCCATCACGGAGGAAGAGCGCAAGAAATGGCCGCGCGAGGTGATCGTCCGGCTGGAAAAGGCGTTCGCCGACGCGCGTGGCCAGATCCAGCCTCTCGTCGACCTGCCGATGGAAAGCTGCGTCCTCATCACCTCGAGGAAGGACAGCGTCCGCGCCAACCATTATCACCGTACGGATTGGCATTTCTGCTACGTCCTTTCGGGCTCGATCGAATACTACGAGCGTCCGCACGGCTCGAACGTGCCGCCGAAGCGCGTGCTCGTGAAGGCCGGGGAGCTCTTCTTCACCGCGCCGATGGTGGACCACGCGATGGTATTTCCCGAGGAGACGGTGTTCCTCACGCTCGGGAGGAACTCCCGCACCCAGGAGGCCTACGAAGCGGACGTGGTGCGTATCCCGCCCATCCATGGCCATGACCATGACCATGACCATGACCACGGGACCTCACCCAGCTAGCCCAGGTCACGTCGACCGGCACCGGCGGGTTTGGCAATGACGAGGAAGAGCGTGGCGTCGAAGGCTTTGATCATAGGCGGAGGCGGGTTCATCGGGTCGAATCTCACCCGAACCCTGCTGGCGGATGGCCGGTCGGTGAGAGTCCTGGAATTGCCGAACCGCAATCGGATGCAGATCATTCCGGATCATCCGCAACTCGAATGGTGCGAGGGGAATTTCACCAATGCCCGGGATCTGCGCCACGCGCTCGTCGGCGTGCAGTCGGTGTTCCACCTCGCGTCGACCACGATTCCGGAATCCTCGAATGAGAATCCCCAATTCGACGTCCAGAGCAATCTGCTGGGGACGGTCGCATTGCTGGAGGAAATGCGGCGGCTCCCGAACGTGCCCGTCATCTTCGCCTCCTCGGGGGGCACGGTATACGGCCGGCCCAAAGTCGTGCCCATTGCCGAGGAGCATTCGACCGAGCCGGAATGTTCCTATGGGATCGTAAAGCTCACGATCGAAAAGTACCTGGCCTTGTATCGCCGGATGCATGGCACCCCCTATCGGGTGTTGCGGATGGCCAACCCGTATGGACCTGGACAGGAGATCAATCGGGTCCAGGGAGCGATCGGCGTCCTGCTCTCCCGCGTGCTGAGCGGCCAGCCCGTGGAGATCTGGGGCGACGGATCGGTGGTGCGCGACTACTTCTACGTGAGCGATGCAATCTCGGCCCTGAAGAGGGCGGAGGCATACGTCGGCGACGATTATGTCTTCAATATCGGTTCGGGAAAGGGGCACAGCCTCCTGGACATTCTGGCCGCCATCGAAGGCATCACCCATCGGAAATGCGAGGTCCGCTTCACGGCGGCACGCTCGTTCGACGTTCCCACCAACGTGCTCAATATCGGACGCGCTCAAACGGTCCTGGGCTGGCGCCCCGAGATTCCCCTGGAAGTCGGCCTTCGGCACATGGTCGACTGGCTGGCGAAGACCGGCAGGGTGAGCGGGCGAACGCCGCCCCTTGACGTGAATCGAGGTCCCGGCTAGATGGGATGGGACTTCGCCAACGGATGGAAGCCCGGATCCATGGTGCAGCGCATGCGCCAGGCGCGGCTGGTGCTGCTCCGCGACCTCGTGCGTGATATGCCGCAGCCGATTCGCCTGCTGGACGTGGGCGGGTTGCATCATTTCTGGCTGGCGATGGATCGCTCCCTGCTACCGCGCATGCACATTACCTTCGTCAACAGATGGGAGTATGTGCCCGACATCCCGGACGCCGTGGCCGTGATCGGCGATGCGCGTGACCTCTCCCGCTACGCCGACCGGGAATTCGACGTGGTATTTTCCAACTCGGTCATCGAGCACGTCGGCGGGCTGCGAGACCAGGCGCAGATGGCGCGTGAGTGCGTGCGCGTCGGCAAGCGCTATTACATCCAGACGCCAAACTGGGCCTTTCCGATCGAACCGCACTTCCTGTTTCCGGGATTCCAGTACCTGCCGCTGCGCGTGCGTGCGCACCTCCACCATGGGAGGCGGTGGGGCTGGTGGGAGAAGGCTGCGTCGTACCACGAGGCCCTCGAAGAGGTCGAGTCCATCCGCTTGCTCACCCGCAGGGAGATGCGCTATCTGTTTCCGCGCGCCACCCTGTGGACGGAGCGTTTCTTCGGTTTGCCCAAGTCCTTCGTCGCTTACGGCCACAACGACGTTCCGGCCGCAGCCGCCCCCTAGGCCCGCACCCGGCGCGCAAGCCGCCGCTAGCCGTGGAGCTGGTAGTAGTAATTCCTGCGCGCGCCGCCGCGTTCGGGCAATTCGAGCGCGGCGACCCGCTCGTACATCGCGCGGTAACCGTCCTTGAGCACGTCCCACGAAAGCCTTGCGCGCACGTCGGCCGTGCAGCGCACCTCGGCGAGTGCCTCCCGATGCGCCATCAGGAACGAGAGCCGGTCGGCGAGCGCACCCGGCGCAGTCATGTCCACCCAGGCCTTCGGATTGGCGAACAGCCAGCGGAAGTGCGGTGCGTCGTGAACGAGGACCGGGAGCCCCGTCGAGGCCCCCTCGACGATCGCGAGCCCGAAGGCCTCCCAGAGCGCGGCGTGCGCCATCACGTCGGCCATGCGGTACAGCTCCCCTATCCTGGCCGTGGGCACGTGCGTGATCCTGACGCGATCTCCCAGGAGCGATCGCGCCAGTCCGGGCAGCGAAGGATCGCCCTGGTCCGGGCTCCCGTCGAGCCACAGAAGGAAGTTCCCCTGCAGGCGCGCGGCCTCCTCGATCAGGTGATGGATCCTCTTGTGCCTGCGATCCAGCGCGGCGACGTCGAGGATGACGAACGTGTCGTCGCTCACGCCGTACTCACGCCGCAAGTCTTCCCGGGTCCGGGTCGTTTCGAATCGCGCGGGATAGACACCAAGCGGAAGCAGCGTCAATGCCTGCGCCGGAATCGCCGCGGCGAGGGAATCGTCATAAGTGACTTTCGACACCTCCTGGACGTGGTCGGCGGGCTGATAGTGCGTCGGCGGCATCGAGCTCGCGTGAGTGAAGAGCAGCCGGAACCGCATGCCGAACAGCCTTCGCAGCTTGTAGAGGATGCGGGCGAGGGGCGGGTCGGCGCAGTGCACGACGTCGAAGGCTCCGTCCCTCAGGTATGGCAGCAACGCAAGCGCGAAGGTCATGCACTCGGCATGGATCGTGGTGCGTCCGACGAGCCGGTGGATCGGAAGCAGCTTGAGGAAACGCCCGTTACGCGGCAGGAACAGCGGCACGACCTTCTCGCGCTCGGTGCTGCGCCCTCCTCCCTTGAACAGGGTCAGGTCGAGGTCGTCCTTCAGGAGGTCGAACATGTCCAGGAACATCCGCTCATAGCCTCGCTGCACGAGGCCAATGCCGGGACAGGCGATCGCCACCCTGATGGGCCGGTTCGACTCGGAGGAAATCATGGCAGATCGTCCATCTCGCTGAAGCGGCGCGAAGCGCGGGCAGCCGCGACCCTACTCCGCCTCCTTGCGCAGGCTCGCGAGGTCGGTGGTCATCAGGCCGATGCCGAATTCCCGGCCCTTGTAGCCGCGCTTGATCATGTTTCCCAGCTCGCCGTATCCGACGTGGCCGAAGAACCACAGCTTCACCTCGTTACCGTCGATCAGCGCCGCCGGCGACTGCACTTCGCCCTTTGCCGACCAATCGAGGTCCTGGCGGCGCAGCAGCGGGCCGTTCTTCTCCACGAACGTGAGCCCGCCGTCCTTCGAGACCGCGTGCGCGAGCGCCACCGCACGCCAATCCGGCTTTGCGTTCTTGTCGTAATGGACGACGCAGTAGAAGAGATGGATGGTGTCGCCGTCGACCAGCGCAGCCGGCGTCGAGTAGCCCGGAAATCCCTCTTCGGGCGGATAGAGCTTCGATTGGGGTAGCGCCGGGCGCGGCTTGTCGAAGACGTAGCCGTCGTCGGAAACGGCGAGCCCGATGGTCTGCAGCTGCGGCGGATTTCCGCTCGGTCTTGCACCCAGCGCGGTGAAATACATGTAGATCTTGCCCTTGTACACGATCGCGCCCGGCTCGGCGACGAGAAAGCCCGTCCACTCGCTCACCTTGCCGCTGGAGGTGATGACGGGCTTCGGATCCTTGGTCCAGTGGATGCCGTCCGGGGACGCGGCGTGGCCGATTTCACTCATCGGCACATGACCCGCGGGATAGATCCCCATGTAATACATGTGGTACTGCCCATGGAAGTAGACGACCGAGGGCGTCTCCATGCTCAGGAACGGCGTTCCCGAAGGATCCATCAGCGGGCGCGGGGGATCGAGATGCCAGTCGACGCCATTCTTGGACACAGCGCGAAAGGGAACCACCGGCGGCTTGAATGGGTCCTTGATGCTGCTCGTGAGCCACATCACGTAGGTATCGCCGACCTTCAGCACGCTGGGATCGTTCCAGAGGCCCTTGTCGCGAAAGTCGCCGGCCTTGATGATGGGATTGCCCGGATAGAGCTTCCACATCGTCTGCCGCGGGCCCAGGGGGATGGGCAATTCGGGCCCCGAGGCGCACGAGCTCGTCTGGGTGGCAATTCCCGCGACGAGCAGCAGGCCAAGCACCATGGTGAGCAGCTGTCTCTTCGTTTTCATGTGCGGAATAGGCATCTCTTCAATTCGTGGACAATTCGTGGGCAAAAAGATATCACGCAACCGGCAGCGCTGCCTCGCAGCGATCGAGGAGCCTCACGACCTCCACGCCGAGATCGAGGCTGTCCAGGGACTTGCTCGACGCCCTCACCGCCCGCGCGAACTCGCTCACCACGCAGGCGAGAGGAAGCTGTCGATCGTACGCGAGCGGCTCGCCGGGCGTGGCGGGCTCCGTGTGGGGCGGTGACGGCGGATGCAGGGTGAGCTTGCGTTCCACCCCGTCATCATAGACGAGCACCGCCCGCTCGAGATAGACGACCATCCGGCGTTCCTTGGCCAGCAAGTTGCCGAACCTGAGGACCGCCGATACGGCGCGAGGAAAGGTGGCGCGCAGCTCCAGGACCTCGCCCCACCCCTCGGGCGCCCGGCGGCGCTCCAGGCACTTCGCCTCGAGGATCTCCGGGGATGCGCCCACGAGATCGAGGCAGAGCGCCAGGTCGTGGGCGCCCCAATCCCACAGCGCGCGGGTATCGGCGCGGAACGGCCCGTAATTTCCGGAGCGGCAATCGATCGCGTGAACGGGGCCGTAACGCGGGGCGACGAGCTTGAGCGCGCGATAGGCGGGGTGGAAGAGGTGCGTGTGATCGACCATGACGAAGCCTTC
>JAAOZZ010000468.1 GCA_012274175.1 Betaproteobacteria bacterium | reverse complement strand
CGCGAGCTCGGTGAGGAATGGGGCGAGGGTCACCACGCGCCGCGCGGGCGCCGGCAGGCTCACCGTGCGCCCCAGGTCGTCGCGCACGGCGATCGCCGCACCCGACGCCGGCGCGGCGGCCAGCAGGGCGAGCCCCAGGACGAGCGAAGGGCTCAACCCGCCGGCGGCTGCATCGCGGCCGCCCTCGCGCGACGCTTCTCGTAGGCCTCGCGCGCGATGGCGCAATCCTCGAGGAAGCCCGGCAGCTCCTCGAGCGTGAGCGCCTGGCCCGCATCCACCAGCGCCTTGCGCGGCTCGGGGTGGATGTCGGTGAGCACCAGGTTCGCCCCGGCGACGATGCCCTGGGCGGCCACGTGGAAGATGTCCTGCAGCCCGTCGGGAGCGTTCGCGCGCAACCCCACGGAATGGGAAGGGTCGACGCACACCGGCATGCGCGTGAGGCGCTTGACCACCGGCACGTGCGCGAAGTCCACGAGGTTGCGGTGCGGGTCGCCGAAGTTGGTCTTCATGCCGCGCAGGCAGAAGACGATGTCGCGGTTGCCGGCGCTGGCGATGTATTCGGCGGCGAGCAGCGATTCGTGCAGCGTGATGCCGAAGCCGCGCTTGAGCATGATCGGGAAATCCCGCTGGCTGCCGACGGTCTTCAGGAGCTCGAAGTTCTGGGTGTTGCGAGTGCCGATCTGCAGCATCACCCCGGTCGCATCCCCCGTCTGCCGGAGGGCCGCGCGGATCTCGTCCACGTGCTCGTCGCGGGTGACTTCCATGGAGATCACGCGCACGCCGTACTTGCCCGCCAGCTCGAAGACGTAGGGCAGGCATTGCTTGCCGTAGCCCTGGAAGGAATAGGGGCTCGTGCGCGGCTTGTACGCGCCCATGCGCGCGCAGAGCTGTCCCGCGGCCTGCAGCGCGCGGAAGGTCTGCTCCACGTACTCGCGCGTGTCGACCGCGTTCAGCCCCGCGACCACGTGGAAGCAATCCTGGTCGAAGGCGACGCCGCGATAGGTGAAGCGGATCGAATCCTGGTTGCCCTCGTGGCGGCCGAGGATGCGGAATTCGTTCTTGGACATGGGAGCGGGTTGGAGGCGCGGATCACTCGGCCTGGGAGAGGCGGCGCCCGCGAACGGCCTGCGCGAGGGTCTCGAGCAGCTGCGCGGAGTCGTCCCATCCCAGGCACGGATCGGTGATGGACACGCCGTACGCGAGGGGCGCGCCCGCCACGAGGTCCTGGCGCCCGGGATTCAGGTGGCTTTCCACCATCACGCCCACGATGCGCTCGTCGCCGCGCGCGAGCTGCGCGGCCACGTCGGCCCCCACGTCGAGCTGCCTGCGGAATTGCCGCGACGCGTTGGCGTGGGAAAAATCGACCATGAGGTGCGGGGCGAGGCCGGCCGCGGCGAGCTCCTTGGCGGCCGCGTCCACGCTCGCCCCATCGTAGTTGGGCGTCTTGCCCCCACGCAGGATCACGTGGCAGTCCTCGTTGCCCACGGTCTCGAAGATCGCCGCCTGCCCGGTCTTGGTCATGCCCATGAACGCATGGGGCGCGGCGGCCGCGCGCAGGGCGTCCACCGCGACCTTGATCGAGCCGTCGGTGCCGTTCTTGAACCCGACGGGGCAGGACAGGCCCGAGGCGAGCTGGCGGTGCGTCTGGGACTCGGTGGTGCGGGCTCCGATGGCGCCCCACGCGATCAGGTCGGAGATGTACTGGGGCGAGAGCAGGTCGAGGAACTCGGTGGCGCAGGGCAGGCCCATGCGGTTGATGTCGAGCAGCAGCTTCCGCGCCAGGCGCAAGCCCTCGTTGATCGCGAAGCTGCCGTCGAGCCGCGGGTCGTTGATGTAGCCCTTCCAGCCGACCGTCGTGCGCGGCTTCTCGAAATACACCCGCATCACGACGAGCAGGTCGTGGGCATGGCGCCGGGCCGCCTCCGCGAGCCTGCCCGCGTACTCGAGCGCCGCCTTCGAGTCGTGGATCGAGCAGGGGCCCACGATGGCGAGCAGGCGATCGTCGGCACCGTGCAGCACGCGATGCACCGCCTGGCGCGCGTTGGTCACCGTCGCGAGGGCGGCCGCGTCCACGGGCAGCTCCTCGAGCAGCAGCTGCGGCGCGATGAGGGCGCGCACCGCGGCGATGCGCAGGTCGTCGGTGCGGCCCACCACGCTCAGCGCACCGGAGGCTCCCGGCGCGGGCTTCGTGTCGTTCTCCGGTCGCGTCTTCATCTCTTTCCCCATGGTCATTCCTCCAGTGCCACTCGGCGCTTGCGCACCGCCTCGGCGAGCGTGTCGAGCAACGGGACGGTCTCTTCCCATCCGAGGCACGCGTCGGTGATCGATATGCCGTAGGCGAGCGGCTTGCCCGACAGCAGGTCCTGGCGCCCGGGATGGATATGGCTTTCGACCATCACTCCGATGATGCGCCGCTCGCCCGCGGCGAGCTGCGCCGCCACGTCGGCGCCCACTTCGAGCTGCTTGCGGTACTGCTTGGCCGAATTGGCGTGGGAGAGGTCGACCATGACGTGCTGGGCCAGGCCCGCGCCCGCGAGCTCCCTGCACGCGGCATCCACGCTCGCCGCGTCGTAGTTGGGCGCCTTGCCCCCGCGCAGGATCACGTGGCAGTCCTCGTTGCCGGCGGTCTTGAACACCGCGACGTGGCCCGACTTCGTGACCGAGATGAAATGGTGGCGCGAGTTGGCGGCCTTGATCGCGTCCACCGCGATGCGGATGTTGCCGTCGGTGCCGTTCTTGAATCCCACCGGGCACGAAAGGCCCGAGGCGAGCTGGCGGTGGGACTGGGACTCGGTGGTCCGCGCCCCGATGGCGCCCCATGCGATCAGGTCCGCGATGTACTGCGGGGAGATGAGGTCGAGGAACTCGGTCGCGCAAGGCACGCCCGCCTCGTTCACCTCGAGCAGCAGCTTCCTCGCGAGCCGGATGCCCTCGTTCATGTCGAAGGTCTCGTTCAGGTGGGGATCGTTGATGAATCCCTTCCAGCCCACGGTGGTGCGCGGCTTCTCGAAGTACACGCGCATCACGATCGCGAGCTCGGCGCGCAGGCGTTCCCGCTCCCCGGCGAGGCGCTTCGCGTAATCGACGGCCGCGGCGTAGTCGTGGATCGAGCACGGCCCCACCACCACCAGCAGCCGGTCGTCGGCGCCGCGCAGGATGTCGTGCACGGCCCTGCGGCCCTCGAAGGTCGTGCGCTCGCACCTCTCGCCCGCGGCCAGCTCGCGCATCACCTGCATGGGGGCGAGCAGCTCGTCTCCCTGCTCGATACGGACGTCGTCGGTGCGGTAGTGGGTCATGGGGCGTAAAAAAACCGCCAGTTTGCGGCTGGCGGTCTTTCGGGATTCGTCGGGTTCGTTCTCGCGTCAAATCCTCTCAACCGCCGGCGGGCAGGAGACGGAAGTACCAGCAATAAAAGGACGCACTCAGGCGATGCATGAAGGCGATGCTAGCACACCCGCCCCTCGAAAAGGTCGCGAAAAGGGGTCAGGCGGGGATGAACTTGAGCGCCACGCCGTTGTTGCAGTAGCGCTTGCCCGTGGGCTTGGGGCCATCGTCGAACACGTGCCCCTGGTGGCCGCCGCAGCGCGCGCAGTGGTACTCGGTGCGCGGGTATATCAGCCTGAAGTCGGTCCGGGTCTCGAGATGCCCTGCAATGTACGTGTAGAAGCTGGGCCAGCCCGTGCCGCTGTCGTACTTGGTCTCCGACAGGAAGAGCGGCAGCGCGCACCCGGCGCAGGCGAACTGGCCTTTGCGCTTCTCGGCGTTGAGGGGGCTCGATCCGGCGCGCTCGGTGGCTTCCTGGCGCAACACCGCGAACTGCTCGAGGGTGAGGCGCTTCCTCCACTCGTCTTCCGAGAGCACGAGCTTGTCGACTTTCGCGGGGCCGTTGGCAGCGAGGGTCCCGGCGGTGCGTTGCAGGGCGAACAGGCCGCCCAGGGCGGCGACGAAATTGCGGCGTGTCATGGTGTCTGTCTCGATGTGCGGGGAATGCGGGAGATACGGCCCTGCCCCTCGGTCGGATGCGCTCGCCCGGAACTCACGCGGTCCCGCCCACCGTGAGCCCCTCGATGCGGATGGTGGGCTGGCCCACGCCCACCGGCACGCTCTGGCCGTCCTTGCCGCACATGCCGATGCCGGAATCGAGCGCCATGTCGTCGCCGATCATGGTGACGCGAGTCAGGGCCTCGGGGCCGTTGCCGATGAGGGTGGCGCCCTTCACCGGATAGCGGACCTTGCCGTCCTCGATCCAATAGGCCTCGGACGCGGAGAACACGAACTTCCCGCTCGTGATGTCCACCTCGCCGCCGCCGAAATTGACCGCATACAGCCCGCGCTGCACCGAGGCGATGATCTCCGCCGGGTCCTTGTCCCCGCCCAGCATGAACGTGTTGGTCATGCGCGGCATGGGAATGCTCGCGTAGGACTCGCGCCGGCCGTTGCCCGTGGGAGCCACGCCCATCAGGCGCGCGTTGAGGCGATCCTGGAGGTAGCCCCGCAGGATCCCGTCCTCGATCAGCACGCTGCGCGTGGTGGGATTGCCCTCGTCGTCCACCGAGAGCGAGCCGCGGCGTTCGGGAATGGTGCCGTCGTCGACCACGGTCACCCCGCGGGCGGCCACGCGCTGCCCCACGCGGCCGCTGAAGGCCGACGTCCCCTTGCGATTGAAGTCGCCTTCGAGTCCGTGGCCGATGGCCTCGTGCAGCAGGATGCCCGGCCAGCCGGGCCCGAGCACGACGCTCATGACTCCCGCGGGCGCGGGACGGGCCTCGAGGTTCACCAGCGCCTGGCGCACGGCGTCTCGGGCGAGCTGCCCGAGAAGCTCGTCGGTGAAGTATCCGTACCCGAACCGTCCGCCCGCGCCCTGGTGGCCTTGCTCGCGCCGGCCGTCCTGCTCGGCGATCACCGTGAGGGACAGGTGCACGAGGGGGCGCACGTCGGCGGCGAAGGCGCCGTCGGCCCGGGCCACCAGCACCACGTCGTATTCGCCCGACAGCCTGCCGATCACCTGCTTCACCCGGGGATCGGCGGCGCGCGCATGGCGCTCGAGCGTTTCGAGGATGCGCACCTTCGCCCCATCGTCGAACTGGGCCACGGGGTCGATGGGCGCGTACAAGGCATTGCCGGCACGCACCACCGTGGCGCCCGCGGTCCGGCTGCCGCCATCGGAGGCGATCGCCCGGGTCACCTTCGCGGCGGCCTCCAGTGCGGCGGGCGTGATGTCGTCGGCGTAGGCGAACGCGGTCTTCTCCCCGGCCACGACGCGAACGCCCACTCCCTGGTCGATGGAAAAGCTGCCCGACTTGACCTCGCCCTCCTCCAGCACCCACCCCTCCGAGCGGTTGTATTGGAAGAAAAGGTCCGCATCGTCAGCACGATGCGCGAGGATCGTGCCGAAGACCCGCTGTGTCGAGAGCTCGTCCATGCCGAACGGCGTGAGCAGGGCAGCACGGGCAATGTCTAGAGTCGAAGGTCCTGGTTTTGTCATGAAAATGCCTTAAGTTCTGCTATCTTCCGCGAACTACCATTGGCGGACCGTCTTGTGGCTCAAGGCGGGAAGGCTGCGGCGAATCTTCGCTTGATAGGTGGGGTTCACTCCCGCCACCACAACCCCGGATCCTCGCGGAAGCCGGTCGAGGACCACGCCCCAGGGATCCACGATCATCGTATGACCATGGGTTTCGCGACCGTTCACGTGATAGCCGCCCTGGGCGGGGGCGACTACATAGGCCAGGTTCTCGATCGCCCGGGCGCGGATCAAGGTATCCCAGTGGGCCTTGCCGGTGGTCTCGGTGAACGCCGAAGGCACGAAGATCAGGTCCACGTCGCCCATGGCCCGGTAGAGTTCCGGAAAGCGCAGGTCGTAGCACACCGAAATCCCCAGCTTTCCGTATGGGGAATCGACCGCGCACACCCGGCTGCCGGGCTCGATGGTGCGCTCCTCGCTGTAGCGCTCCGGGCCCAGCTCGAAGCCGAAAAGGTGGATCTTGTCGTAGCGCGCGACGCGCTCGCCTTCCTGGTTGTAGACCAGGCAGGAATTTCGCACCTGGTCCGGCACGCTCGCCTCGAGCGGCACCGAGCCGCCCACGATCCACACGCGATGCCGCCGCGCCTGCTCGGAGAGGAAGGCCTGGATCGGGCCGCTGCCGTCCTTTTCCCGGGCGGCGACCTTGTCGGTTTCCTTCATGCCCATGATGGCGAAATACTCGGGCAGCGCGATGATGCGTGCGCCCGTTGCGGCGGCGAGCTCGATCAGACGCTGGGCTTCCTGCAGGTTGGCGGCCACGTGGGGACCCGAGGCCATCTGGACGGCGGCCACGCGGAACATCGACTGCGTCGTGCTCATGGTCTCGCGCAGCGCTTCGGGCGTCGTCGAATTGCGGGTGATGATCATGGCGAGGCCGCGGCCGCTTTCGGCGGAGGGCCGGACAGGCGCGTGACCTGCGGATTATCCCATGATCCCTTCACCTGGTACTCGTAGGCGACCGCCTTGCCGAGCGGATTGCGCAGCAGCTTGGAGACCAGCAGCGTGGACAGGCCCAGCACCGGCGTGCCGATGAGGGACGCGGCGAGCGCCACGCCTTCGCTCACCTCGGGCACCACGCGCATCGTGAGGGACTGGGTCTCGTCGGGAAGGGACACCTCTCCTGCCAGGCTCACGAACGCCGACGGGCCGCTGATCTCGAAGTTGTCCGTGAGGAGCACGCCGCGGGCGACCTTCACGTCGCCCTGGATGCGATCGAAGGCGAAGCCTTCGCTGAACACGTCGCGGAAATCGAGGAGCGCCCGCCGCGGCAACGACTGCAGCGACAGCAGCGCGAGCAGCTTGCCCGCGCCCGGCTCGATCTTGGCGAACTGCCCGCGCCGCGCATCGACCTTGAGCGTGCCCGCGAGGGTCGCGAGCGAGAAATCGTACGGGTATCCCGGCCACACGAGGCTCGCGTCCAGGCTGCCATGGCCGCGCTTCAAATAATCCCCGTACCCGAACTGCCCCAGCAGCGCATTCAGGTTCTCGGTGTCGAGCTTGAGGGCGAGGGTCGTGATGGAGCCCGCACCGGTGCGGCGCCAGCCCCCGGTCGAACGCAGCTTCGCGTGGCCGTTCACGATATCGAGCTTGTCGATGAGCCATTGCTCGCCGCTGGGCTCGGCCTTGAGCTCGAGGCGCCCGAGCCAGTGGCCGCGGAATTCGAACCGCTCCGCCGTCACGTCGAGGGCCGGAAGGTCTCCGCCCGAGGGCTGGGCTTCGTGGGCCTCGGTGTGCGCCGCCTCGCCGATGGCCAGCCGGTCGAGCTTCGCCTCCACCCGCCCCTTGCCCGCGGGATCCCAATGCACCTCGCCCGCGACTTTCGGGCTATCCAGGCTCCCCGACCAGCGCCCGCCGGTGCGCTGGAGCTGGGCATGCATCTGCGCGAAATCGTGGCCCATGTAGCGCACCGTCGCGAGCGTGAGGTCCAGGCCGCGCAGCTCGACGCCTTCGCTTGCCGCCGGCGATGGCGGCACGGGAGCCGCCGCAGCCGGAACTGCCTCGGGAGCCGAAGCGGGCGCGGGCGTGCCAACGGGCGCCGCGAAAACCGACTGCCACGCATCCACGTCGAGGGCGGGAAGTGTTCCGTAGAGCCAGAGGCCCTCGCGCGCAGGTTCGCTCGCGAGGGGTGCCCCGAACCGAAGCGCCGCGTTCCAGCGCCGCGCCCCGGCCGCGCCGGTGTGCCCGAAGCGTCCGTAGACTCCGCCGGCCAGCGCCACCGTGACGAGCTCGTCGTCCGCCCCCAGCCGCGCGATGGCGAGCTTCATCGGGCGCACATCGTCGGCGGCCTTGGCGAGCGGTTCCGGAAGCGTCACCGCGAGGCCCTTCAGGTCCGAGGAGATCGCGACGTCCGTTCCCTGGCGCCCCGACAGGATGCGCGCCTGCCATTGGGTGCCGCCCTGCAGGCGCTCCCGGAGGGGTTGCGGGACCGCATTGCCCATGGCCGCAGCGTCGATGCGCCCCTCGATGGTCGTGAGCACCTGCCCGTCGGGCTGGGAGGACATCCCGAGCCGCGCGGGCTGGCCGAAGATCGTGCCCGTGATGCTGGTCGCGCGCACGCCGCGCTCGCTGAAGGAAAGGCGGCCCTGCATCTCGCGCAGCGCGAGGCCGCTCCCGACGTTCGCGGTCGCCCCGGCGAAGTCGTAGTCGCCGGTCACGCGCACCGGATCCGTGCCGTAGAACGGGTACTCCAGGTGCAGCTTCAGGCGTGCCGGACCGTCGATGGCGATCGCGCGGGTGAAGGCGCCCGGGCCGTTCACCAGCGGGGACTCGCGCAGGAAGCGCACGCCGTCGGAGCCGGTGGTGTCGATATCGCCGTCGATTGTGAGCAACGGCGGCTTGGCGCCCAGGTCGGCGACCACCGCGGACACCCCGCTCGCGCGGCTGGCGAAGATGGCCGCGGTGTCGGCGTGGATCTCCATGCGCCGGTTCTCGAAGCGGAAGGTGCCCTCTATCCTGTCCACCGAAGGCCAATCGGGGTGGTACCGGAGTTGCCCGCCGTGGATGTCGCCTTCCACCAGGAAATGCCCGTCGCTGTCCGCACCGAAGGGGAACTGCCAGAGGTCCCCCTTCAGCTCGAAGCCCACGCGCGTGCTGGTTCCGGCGCGCACCGAACGCTCGAGCCAATCGCGCGTGCCGGCGGCGCCGTTGGGCAGGTAGTTGGCCACGCGAGTCGCCTCGACGCGGGTGAGCGAGCCCTTGAAGTCCGCGTATCCCGGCGATTTTTCCTTCGAGTCCGGCAGGGAGCGCCACGTGCCCGAGACCCGGCCCTCGCCATCGGCGTTGGCGAAGCGGGCCTCGCCGATCGTCACCTCGAGCGCGCGCCCGGCGCGCTTCCAGCTCGCCTGCGCGTCGAGCGCGTCGAACGCGAGCGGCGAGCGGAATACCGCGGAGAGCTCCAGCGTGGCGTTGCGCGAGGCGAGCACGAGCGTGCCGCCGGCCTCGGAGCCTTCGATGCTTCCCGTGAGGCCCGCGAACCCGGGCCAGGCGTCGACCGCGTTCACGGCGAGGTCCTCGAAACGGCCCTTGAGCGTGTACGCCTTCCCGTGGGCCGCATCCTCCCCGCTCCACGTGAGCGTCGCATCGGCGATGCGCCCGCGGGGGGCGAAGCGCTGCGCCTGCGTCTTGATGTCGCGGGGGACCGGGAAATAGTCGATCAGCGTCGCGGCGATCTTCAGGTCGATGCCGTCGGCACGCACTTCCACGCGCGGAACCTGGCCCGCGGGCGCGGTGCGCGCGATCGAAAAGTTGCCGGGCTGCGCCTCCAGGCCCGTGGGCAGCCGGAAGCGCAGGCCCCGGGTCGCGAAGGTGAAGCCGTCGGGCTTCGAGGCATAGGTGGCGCGCCCCGAGATGGAGGCGAGCTCCAGCGGGAGCGCGTCCGCGGCGAGCTGCGCCTTCGCGTCGCGCATGGCGATGTCCGCCACGACTTCGCCCACCACGTCGTCGGAGAAGGACGCCCATACCCGGGCGCTGCCCACGCCGCTGCGCAGGCTGTCGGGCACGGGGAGGTGGGCTCGCAGGCGAGCGAGGTCGGTGTCCAGCGCCTCGGCGAAGACCTGGCCCCGGGCATGCCAGCGCGTGCCGGCGTGGGTGATCGCCACGTCGGCCCTCACGTCGATGCGCCCCGCGAGCTCGGGCGGCGGCCGCGCGGTGAGCGCCGCGTGGTGGCGGCCCCGGCGCTTGCGCATCGCGATCTGCACGTCGGCGAATCGCACCTCCGGCGCACCCGCCATTTCGTCGCGCCAGAGG
>JAAOZZ010000467.1 GCA_012274175.1 Betaproteobacteria bacterium | reverse complement strand
CCTCAAGGGCATCGACGTGAAGCGGGTGCTGCACGAGGACGGCCTCAAGCTGATGCGCGGCTTGCGCGACCTGCTCGACGCAGGCCACGTGCCCTATCGCCACCACGTCGAGGTCGGGCGCTGGGAGGAGACGATCGCGGATTTTGCCCGCGACCACTTCTGCAAGAGCATCGTGATGGGGGAGAACCGCGCGAGCCTGCTGCGCAATCTCGTCCTCCGCTACGACGCATGGCGCATCCGCTCCCGCCTGGACAAGTCGGGCTTCGCCTGCGAGATGCTCTAGCCCGGCCGGGTTTCCCGCCCGCTCAGTTGCGAGCTTCCGGTTCCATGTCGTAGAGCGTCCACATCCGCGCGAGCAATTCCGCGACCACCCGGTGGCATCCCCGGGGGCACTCCTCCGGCGTACCGATGTTCCAGTTCGCCGATACCTCGTCGGGAGGCGCCCTCCAGTAGGGCAGCGGGGCGCGGCAGCGCCGGCAGGCCATCGGCTGGAGCTGCCTGAATTCGCGATCGAGTATCGCGTAGAGCTGGGCTGACGTGATGGTCGCGCGGGACAAGGCGGTTCGGAATCGGGGTGAGCGAGGTTGGATTGCCGCAAGCGCCTTCGCGTTCCATCGCCGTGAGGCCGGGCGCGGTGGGGCGGCTCTGGTAGGATCGATCGCCGTGACCCGCTTCCTTCCTTTCGCAGCGCTTTTCGCCTGCGCGCTGTCCGCGCTCGCCCACGCCGGTCCGTCCGTCTACCTCGAGGACCTCACCTGGACGGAAGTGCGCGACGCCGTGCACGGCGGCAAGACCACGATCATCGTGCCCGTCGGCGGAACCGAGCAGAACGGGCCGCACATGGTGCTCGGAAAGCACAACGTGCGCGTGCACGTCCTCGCCGGACGGATCGCCGCCGCCCTGGGCAATGCGCTCGTGGCGCCGGTCGTGGCCTACGTGCCCGAAGGGCCCGTGAATCCTCCCACGGCCCACATGCGCTTCCCCGGCACCATCACCGTGCCGGTGGACGCCTTCGAGAAGGTGCTCGAGTCGGCCGCGCGCGGCTTCCGCCTGCACGGCTTCAAGGATGTCGTGTTCATCGGAGACCACGGCGGTTACGGCAAGTCCCTGCGCGAGGTCGCCGCGCGGCTCGACCGGGAGTGGGCCGCCACCTCGGTGCGCGCCCACGCGATCGACGAGTACTACCGCGCCGGCGACGCGGAATTCGCGCAGCTCTTGCGCGCAAAGGGCTATTCGCAGGCCGAAATCGGAACCCACGCGGGACTCGCCGACACGTCGCTCGCGCTCGCGATCGATCCTTCGCTCGTGCGCGAAGATCGCCTGGGCGCCCCGAACCGCGGCCCCGCCGACGGGGTGCACGGGGATCCGAAGCGCGCGAGCGCCGAGCTCGGGCGCCTGGGCGTGGACCTCGTCGTCGATCGCACCGTGGCGGCCATCAGGAAGGCGACCGCGCGCCGGTAGAATGGCGGTTTCCCCCTCGGAGCTTCGCGCAGTGACCGCACCACGAATCGTTCGCATCGCCCTCCTCGTTGCCCTCGCCGCAGTACGCCTTCCCGCCTTCGCCGTCGACACCATCGAGGGCATGCCACCGGTGCCCGATCCGCAGAACCTCTACAGTGAAGCGACCGCCGGGAAGATGAGCCCCGCAGTCGCCGGCGCGCTCGAGCGCATCTACGTGCCCCACGTGCAATCCAACGATGTGTACGTGATCGACCCGGCGACGTTCAAGGTCGTGGACCGGTTCAATGTGGGACTCAACCCGCAGCACGTTGTGCCTTCGTGGGACCTGAAGACCCTTTATGTCGCCAACAACGCGGAGAACACCACCAAGGGTTCGCTCACTCCGATCGATCCCCTGACCGGCAAGCCGGGCAAGCCCATCCCCGTGGACGATCCGTACAACATGTATTTCTCGGCGGACGGGAAGTCGGCGATCGTGGTGGCCGAGGCGCTCAAGCGCCTGGATTTCCGCGATCCGCACAGCTTCGCGCTGCAGTACTCCATCGCCACTCCCGGTTGCGGCGGCATCAACCACGCGGACTTCTCGATCGACGGGCGCTTCGCCATCTTCACCTGCGAGTTCTCCCAGGGGCTGGTGAAGATCGACCTCGTGGGGCGCAAGGTGATGGGCTACCTCCGGCTTTCGAAGGGCGGCATGCCGCAGGACATCCGCATCTCTCCCGACGGCACGGTCTTCTTCGTGGCCGACATGATGGCCGACGGGATCTTCGTGATCGACGGCGCGAGTTTCCGCGAGATCGGATTCGTGAATACGGGCAAGGGCACCCACGGCCTGTACCCGAGCCGCGACGGCAGGAAGCTCTACGTCGCCAATCGCGGCTCCCACGCGATCCACGGCATGAAGAGCGGGCCGGGCAGCGTCTCCGTGGTGGATTTCGCCACGCGCAAGGTCGAGGCCAACTGGCCCGTGCCCGGCGGAGGCAGCCCGGACATGGGCAACGTGAGCGCCGACGGCAAATGGCTGTGGCTTTCGGGGCGCTACGACAACGTCGTGTACGCGTTCGATACTTCCACGGGGCAAGCCAAGGTGATTCCCGTGGGACGCGAGCCCCACGGCCTCGCGGTGTGGCCCCTGCCCGGCCGCTATTCCTCGGGCACACGGGCAACATGCGCTGACGCTTTTGATCTATCAGCCGATGATGTCGACGCCGCCCATGTACGGCGCGAGCGCCTTCGGCACGTCGACGCTGCCGTCGGCGCGCTGGTAGTTTTCCATCACCGCGACCAGCGTGCGGCCGACCGCGAGTCCCGAGCCGTTCAGCGTGTGCACGAGCTCGGTCTTGCCT
>JAAOZZ010000466.1 GCA_012274175.1 Betaproteobacteria bacterium | reverse complement strand
GGGTCTGCTCGCTCGAAGTGTAGTATGCGGTCACCTTCAACGCCTCGTTCACGGCATAGGACGCGTCCACGCTGTACAGGCGCAGGTCCGTCTTGTCGAGACCCTTCTCGGTGGGGCCTGTGTAGTCGTCGCGACCGTAGTCCACGGCGAATTGCACCGAGAGTTGTTCCATCGGCGACCAGTCGGCGAGCACCTTGACCTTCTCGCGGTCGCGGTCCTCGAGCATGTAAGGAAAGATGCCCGTGCGATTGAAGATGCACGCGTTGGGCACGCCGGCGACGGTGGCGGACGTGCAGTCGGGATCCGCGGGGAAGACGCCGGTCCGCGCGCCGCTCAGGGGCTTGAGCCAGCTCGAGCCGTTGCGCTGGCTGTTCACGTAGCTCACGGAGCCGGTGAACTTGTCCGACATCGTCTTGCGCAGCTCGAGGCGGTAGCCGCGCTCGTAGGTGATCTGCCGCAACGCCGAGAGCCCGGCCACCTGGTCGGTCATCACGAAATCGCCGCGATCGACGGACTCGTAGTCGAATCCCACCGTCGCGCGATAGTCGTAGGGCAGCGCGTAGCTCGCCTCGGCCTTGCCGGCCGTCTTGCGATTCGAGATGTGGCCGTTGGTCCAGGTGTTGGTGCCCTCGATATTGTAGAGGTCGATCGGCGTCTTGTCGTCCCGGTCCTCGTAGCGCACGTTGGCCAGCAGGGACAGCCTGGGTAGCGGGCGCGCGGTGATGCCGGCTTGGGCAAGCGTCGTGTCGAGCACTCCGCCCAGGTTGCCGCGGCCCACGGGGGCGCCCGTCAATCCCATGCTGGCGAAGTCCTCGTCCTGGGTCGCGTGGGTGTATGCGTACCGGAACGTGGCGCGCGTCGTGTTGGTGAATGCGTAATTCCCCGTAATCGAGTATTGGTGCGCCTGGTTGTCGGGCGGTAGCGCCATGGGAAGCTGGAGAATGTTGCGCAAGCCTTGGGTGAGCGCGACTCCGCCGCTCACCCCCATGGGATTGCCCAGCCCGTTGGCGAGGTTGCCGGTCACCGTCGGATTGAGGCTGCCGAAGTCGTTGTTGTAGAACGATCCGTAGTAACCGCCGATCAGGGTGAGCTTCTCGCCCATGTAGTTGAGCTTCGCCTCGATCTGGCGCGTGTTGGAACTGATGGGCTCGGGCAGCATGAGGAGCGCCCACTGGTTCGCGCCCGAGGCGAGTGCGGTGCACACCGGCGTGGGCGCCGCGCTCGACGGGCACGTAAAGCCGCGTCCGTAGATGCGGGCGCCGTCCTTGTCCTCGTTGGTGAACGTGGCCTCGAACATCAGTTGCGGCGAGATCCATTTCTGGCCGCCCACCATCGCCCGCTTGCGCTCGGTCTTGAGGTCGAGGTCCGAGCCGGTCCCGGGGACCGGCAGCAGGCTCACGATCGGCGTGGTCGTCCCGGCGCCTTGCAGGCTCGTGTTGATGGTGCGCGGGTAGCGGCGCACGATCTCGCTGTACTCGCCGAAGATCTTCCAGTTGCCCTGCGGGCCGTACATCGCGCTCAGCTCGCGCGTATCGAGGCCCAGGTTGCGCCCCTTGACCCTCGTCCACGTGCCGGTGGTCGCGTCGAGATTCCGGTAGTCGAAGTCGAGCATCAGGTAGGCGTCGTCCTGGCGCAGGCCGCTGTATTGCCCGAAGAGGGAGCGGTCCCTGCTGTCGCCGCTCATCGCCGCGGCGCCCACGCTTACGGAGCTCGAGGGCCTGGAAAGATCGTCCGCCGCGTCGTCCTCGGCCCACACTGGACCGAAGGCCGCCAGGAGGGCGAGGGCCATCACCGTCCTGCGGAATCCGTATTGCCGATTGGTTCTCATGTTCTTTCTCCGACGTTCAGCGGAAGTTGAACTGCGGGCTCGGGTTCGCGGTGCTCGGGTTGTTGGTGCCGTGCACCTGCGTATGGCAATTCACGCAGCCGCGTGCCATGAAGTAGTTGATGCCCGACTTGCCGCCGGTCGTCGCGCTCAGTTGCGCCGCGCCGCCGCCGAACGAGCGTTCCTGGCCCTGGCCCACGATCTGCCCGACGTTGGGGCCGTGCGGCGTGTGGCACTGGTGGCAGAGGAACGGGGGACGCGCCTTCAGCAGGTTCTCGGCGGTGGTGCCGTGCGGGTTGTGGCAGTTGGTGCAGTCCTCGCTCACCGGCTCGTGGTTGTGCACGAACGGCCCGCGCTTCTCCATGTGGCACGTGTAGCAGGTGTCGTTCACGCTGTCGCGCTTCATGAGCTTCGGACCGGCCGAGCCATGCGGGTTATGGCAATCGGAGCACGCCATCTTCCCTTCGGGGATCGGGTGGTGCGAGGGCTTGTTGACCTGGGTGCGCTGTTCCTTGTGGCAGGCGAAGCACACCTCGGGCTGCGTGAGCTTGTCGCGCACCTTGTCGTTGGGGGTGTGGACCTGGTGGCAGTTGGTGCAGGCCACGCCGCGGTCCTGGTGGGTGCTGCCCATCCAGAGGGTGCGATTGGCATCGGACTTGTGGCAGGTGAGGCAGACGCCATTCTGGGTGTCAGCCGCCGCCTTGTCGTCGCCCGCGAACACCACGTCCGGTTCGGTCCCGCCCGGATCTTTCTGGTGGCCTTCGCTCCGGCCGTGGCACGACGTGCACACGGGTGCCCGGGCGTCGGCCCGATTGCCGTGGGGAGTCTGGTAGATCGAAAGCACGGGCTTGCGCCAGGCCTCGTTATGGCAGGTGGTGCATTTCGCGTCTTCCGCCATGCGGGCCTTCGCCGGTTCGTTGCCCGCGGCCGCGAAATCCGCGGCCGTCGCGCTGGTTGCCACCGTGCCTGCGAGCAGGAATCCTACGGCGCACAAGGCGCCGATCAAGCTGCGTCCACTGATCCGCTTCATCGCGATGTCCCCTTCACCCTTTCGACTGCCTTGTTGTCACGGTTTGCACTGCCAAAAAAAAAGCCGCCGCACAGCACGTG
>JAAOZZ010000073.1 GCA_012274175.1 Betaproteobacteria bacterium | reverse complement strand
GCCAGCGATTCCAGATAAGAGCCCTCTGGGTTGCCGAGTAGATAATCCGCCGCCTCCGCTCCATGAACAACACTCCTTCCGCCTAAAAGCGCAAAGTGTGTTGCGTCGACCAGTTGAATCCGCCGCAGATAGCTGCCACAAATCAAAAAAGGGCCGCTTTCGCGGCCCTTCTTCATTGCACTCCCACCCGTGCTGCAGTCGCTCTGGCTCAAGCCGCCTGCTTCACCTTCTCCTTCGCCTTCTCGAAGCTGAACACCCCGCCCTTCGCGTTCACGGCGATCGTGTCCTTCGGCCCGAACTTGCCTTCGAGGATCGCCTTCGACAGCGGATTCTCGAGCTGCTGCTGGATCGCGCGTTTGAGTGGCCGCGCCCCGTACACCGGATCGAACCCCGCCCTGGCCAGCTCGGCAACCGCCGCGTCGGAAACGACGATGTCCATCTCCATCGCGCGCACCCGCCGCTCGAGCTCCTTGAGTTGCACCCGCGCGATCGATGCGATATTCGCCTCGTCCAGCGCATGGAACACCACGATCTCGTCGATGCGGTTCACGAACTCCGGCCGGAAATGGGTCTTCACCTCGCCCATCACCGCGAGCTTCACCACCTGGTAGTCCTGCCCCGACATCGACTGGATCATCTGCGAGCCCAGGTTCGAGGTCATGACGATCACCGTGTTCTTGAAGTTCACGGTCCGGCCCTGGCCGTCGGTCATGCGCCCGTCGTCCAGCACCTGGAGCAGCACGTTGAACACGTCCGGGTGCGCCTTCTCCACCTCGTCCAGCAGGATCACGCAGTAGGGCTTGCGCCGGACGATCTCGGTCAGATGTCCGCCTTCTTCATAGCCCACGTAACCCGGAGGCGCGCCGATCAACCGCGCCACGGAATGCTTCTCCATGTACTCGGACATGTCGATGCGCACCAGGGCGTCCTCGGAATCGAACAGGAACGACGCGAGCGCCTTGCAGAGCTCGGTCTTGCCCACGCCCGTGGGACCGAGGAACAGGAACGAGCCGTAGGGACGGTTCGGGTCCGAGAGTCCCGCGCGCGAGCGGCGGATGGCGTCGGAGACGAGGCGCACGGCCTCGTCCTGGCCCACCACGCGCTCGTGCAGCTTGTCTTCCATCATGAGCAGCTTGTCGCGCTCGCCCTGCATCATCTTGGAGACCGGGATGCCAGTCGCGCGCGAGACCACTTCGGCGATCTCTTCCACGCCGACCTCGGTGCGCAGCAGCCGCGCCTTCTCCTTGTGGTTGCCCGCGGTCTCGGCTTCCTTCAGCTGCTTCTCGAGCTGCGGAACGCGGCCGTACTGCAGCTCGCTCATCTTGTTCCAGTCGCCCTTGCGCTTGGCCTCTTCCATCTCGAGCTTGGCGCGCTCGAGCTCCTCCTTCACGTGAGTCGAGCCCTGCACGCGCGCCTTCTCCGCCTTCCACACTTCCTCGAGGTCGGCGTATTCGCGCTCGAGGCGCTTGATCTCGTCCTTGATGAGGCCCAGGCGCTTGCGGGAAGCCTCGTCCTTCTCCTTTTCCACCGCGACCTGCTCGATCTTCAACTGGATGAGGCGCCGGTCGAGGCGGTCCATCACCTCGGGCTTGGAGTCGATCTCCATCTTGATGCGGCTGGCGGCCTCGTCGATGAGATCGATCGCCTTGTCGGGCAGGAACCGGTCCGTGATGTAGCGCTGCGAAAGCTCCGCCGCGGCCACGATCGCGGGGTCGGTGATGTCCACGCCGTGGTGGACTTCGTACTTCTCCTTCAGGCCGCGCAGGATGGCGATCGTGTCTTCCACCGAGGGCTCGTCCACGAGCACCTTCTGGAAGCGGCGCTCGAGCGCGGCGTCCTTCTCGATGTACTTGCGGTATTCGTCCAGCGTCGTCGCACCCACGCAATGCAGCTCGCCCCGCGCCAGGGCGGGCTTCAGCATGTTGCCGGCGTCCATGGCGCCTTCGGCCTTGCCCGCGCCCACCATGGTATGCAGCTCGTCGATGAAGACGATGGTCTGGCCCTGGTCCTGGGAGAGCTCCTTCAGCACGCTCTTCAGGCGCTCCTCGAATTCCCCGCGGTACTTGGCGCCCGCGATGAGCATGCCCATGTCGAGGGAGAGCACGCGCTTGCCGCGCAGCCCTTCGGGCACCTCGTCGTTGATGATCCGCTGCGCGAGTCCCTCGACGATGGCGGTCTTGCCCACGCCCGGCTCGCCGATCAGCACGGGATTGTTCTTGGTGCGCCGCTGGAGCACCTGGATCACGCGGCGGATCTCCTCGTCGCGGCCGATGACCGGGTCCAGCTTGCCCTGGCGGGCACGATCCGTGAGGTCGATGGTGTATTTCTTGAGGGCCTCGCGCTGGCCCTCGGCTTCCTGGGAATGCACCGTCTCGGAGCCGCGCACGGCCTTGATCGCGTTCTCGAGGGCGGCGGGATCGGCCCCGTGGGCCTTGAGGAGCTTGCCGACCTCGCCTTTGTCCTTCACGGCCGCCAGCAGGAAGAGCTCCGAGGCGATGAACTGGTCGCCCCGCTTGGTGGCTTCCTTGTCGGTGAGGTTCAGCAGGTTGTTCAGGTCCCGGGAGATCCCGATCTCGCCGCCCTGCCCTTCGACCTTCGGCAGGCGCTTGATGGAGTCCTCGATCGCCTTCCTCAGCGGCGGGACGTTCACGCCCGCGCGCTGCAGGAGCGAGGCCGTGCCGCCGTCCTCCTGGGCAAGGAGGGCCGCGAACAGGTGCTGGGGCTCGATGAAGCCGGCGTCGTTGGCGAGCGCGAGGCTCTGGGCGTCCGCGAGCGCCTGCTGAAACTTTGTGGTGAGCTTGTCGATTCTCATTGCGCGGTCCTCCGACCTGGTATCCCTGTAGTCTCCCCCTGAAATGGCTGCCGGAGCGGCCCATTTCAAGCCCCGGGAGGGTCCGGCCCGGGGAGGCCGTCCCGGGCCTGCATGCTATCCTCGGCGGCACCGCCTCGGAATCCTTTTCCCGGGGCCCGGTCGAATCCGCAGCGCCACGAAAACCCGCCATGCCCGACGCATTCCACCTCCTGGAAGAAACCGTCACCCGCGATGTGACCCGCGCCCTCGCCGAGGACGTGGGCACGGGCGACCTCACGGCAAGGCTCGTCTCACCCACGGCCGGCGCCCGGGCGCGGCTCCTCACCCGCCAGAGCGGGGTGCTTTGCGGCGTCGAGTGGTTCCGCCGCACCTTCGAGGAGCTGGACACCGACGTGGAGATCTTCTGGCACCACAAGGACGGGGACAACATCGTCGCCGGAAGCTCCCTGTGCGAGGTCGAGGGCCATGCCAGGGCCATGCTCACCGCCGAGCGCACCGCCCTGAATTTCGTACAGCTCCTCTCTGGTGTGGCCACCCGCACCCGCCAGTTCGTGCGCGCCGTCGAGGGCACGCGGGCGAAGATCCTCGACACGCGCAAGACCCTGCCGGGCCTTCGCATCGCCCAGAAGTACGCCGTGCACACCGGCGGCGGGACCAACCACCGCATCGGCCTCTACGACGGCATCCTGGTCAAGGAGAACCACGTCATCGCCGCGGGCGGCGTGCGCCGCGCGGTGGAAATGGCGATCCACGAAGGCTCCTCCGACGTCACGGTGCAGGTCGAAGTGGAGAGCCTCGAGCAGCTGCGCGAGGCGCTCGACGCCGGGGCCACGCTGATCCTGCTGGACAACCTCGACCTGCCCGCCATGCGCGAGGCGGTGAAGATCGCCGGCGAGCGCGCCCAGCTCGAGGCCTCGGGGGGCATCACGCTGGGCAACGTGCGCGCCGTCGCCGAGACCGGCGTGCACCGCATCTCCGTGGGCTCGCTTACGAAGAACGTCGAAGCGCTGGACCTGTCCATGCGCGTGCTGCACTCGCACCCGTAACCATGCCGACCCATACCGGAAAGAATTCCATGCGATCGTTCCACGCCCTCGCCGTCGTCCTCGTGCTCGCGGGATGCGCCACCACCGGGGAAGGCAATCCGAGCGATCCCTGGGAAGGGTTCAACCGCAAGACCTATGCGTTCAACGACGCGCTCGACCGCGCGGTGATGAAGCCCGTGGCCCAGGGCTACGTGAAGGTGACACCCGCCTTCGCGCGGGAAGGGGTCAACGACTTCTTCGACAACCTGGACGACGTGGGCACGATGCTCAACAACTTCCTCCAGGGCAAGCCCGCCCAGGGCGCCTCCGACCTGGGACGCTTCGTCGTGAACACCGTCTTCGGCGTCTTCGGGCTCTGGGACGTGGCGACCCCCCTGGGCCTCGAGAAGCACAACGAGGACTTCGGCCAGACCCTCGGGGTGTGGGGCGTGCCGCCGGGACCGTACTTCGTGATCCCGTTCCTCGGACCGAGCACCGCCCGGGATGCACCCGCGCGGGCCGTGGATCCGAGCTGGTACTACTCGTCACTCCTGAACGACGACCGCCTCTACTGGAGCCTCTGGGGACTGGAGAAGGTGCGCACGCGCGCCAACCTCTTCAAGGCCGAGAGCGTGCTCGAGCAGGCGGCGCTCGACAAGTACTCGTTCCTGCGCGACGCGTGGCTGCAGCGCCGCCGCAGCCAGGTCTACGACGGCAACCCGCCGCGGGTAAAGGAAGACGAGTAGCGGAATACATCTCCGGTTCCCGATGTTCTAGGGGGACGGAGGTGAACCATGTTTCGCATACGACGGCTTCTTCTGGCGGCCGCGGCAATGCTCGCCGCGCTTCCCGCCCATTCCACGTTCCACCTGTGGTCGATGGACGAGGTGTATTCGAATAGCGACGGCTCGGTGCAGTTCCTCGAGATGACCGCGCTCACCAGCTTCCAGCAGTTCTTTACCGGGCACACCCTCAAGGCGACCCAGGGCGGGGTCACCCACACGTTCGTCACGGCGAGCGACCTGCCCGGCGACAGCGCGGGCCACACGATGATCTTCGCCACCCAGGGCTTCGCCGCGCTGGGCATCGTGACGCCCGACTACATCGTGCCCAACGGCTTCTTCTTCACGAACGGCGGCACGATCGTCTGGGGCGAAGGCGCGGACACCTGGACCTACGGGAACCTGCCCATCGACGGGTCCCTGTCGCTGCATCGCGACGGCTCGACGGCCGTGAACTCGCCGCGCGACTTCGCCGGCACGACGGGGACGGTGTCGCTCACCGCCAACACGCCCACGAACTACACGGCGCTGTGGTGGAACCCGGCGGAATCGGGATGGGGCATCAACGTGAACCACCAGGGCGACATCCTGTTCGCCACGCTCTTCACTTACGACTCGTCCGGAAAGGGCATGTGGCTCGTGATGTCCGACGGCGCGAAGCAGGCGGGCTCCGACACGTATACGGGCGACCTCTACCTCACCAATGGCCCGGCCTTCAACGCGCAGCCCTTCACGCCCATCACCGCGGCGAACCTCACCAAGGTGGGCACGATGACGCTCGCGTTCTCCGCGCCCGGCGCCGGCACCCTCACCTACACCGTGAACGGCACCAGCGTCACCAAGGCGATCGAGAAACAGGTGTACGGGGCGCAGGCCGCGACTTGCCAGCCGACGACCTCGGCACGCAGCACCCTCGCGAACTACCAGGACCTGTGGTGGAACCCGTCGGAATCGGGATGGGGCATCAACATCACGCACCAGGGAGACATCCTGTTCGCGACGCTGTTTACCTATTCCAACGACGGCACGGGCCACGACCTCTGGCTGGTGATGTCGGCGGGCGTCAAGCAGGCGGACGGCTCCTACCTCGGGGATCTCTACCAGACCACGGGACCGGCCTTCAACGCGCAGCCCTTCACTCCCATCGGAGCGGCGAACCTCACGACGGTGGGAACGATGCGCCTCACCTTTTCCAACGGCGAGAACGGCACGCTCGTCTATTCGGTGAACGGCAACAGCGTCACCAAGGCCATCACGCGGCAGGTGTTCTCCAGCCCCGTCCCCGCCTGCACCGGTTAGCAAATGAGACAATGGGGGGCATGGGGCTCCTCGGAAAACTCGCCATTGTCCTGCTGGTCTTCGTCGCCATCCTCGTGGTGGTGATCCGCGTCGCTTTCCGCGAGCGCACCCGCGGCAAGACGATCGCCCGCGACGACATCGCCGCCCAGCAAGCCTCCGACGCCCGGGTGCTCGCGGTGATCTTCTCCGCGATCCTGGGCGGGATGCTGCTCACCATCCTCACGGCCTGGCTCATCTTCTTCTAGCCGTTTCGCCTCCGACGCGAGACGCTCGACTCGAGCGTGCGCAAGGAGCGCCCTTCAGCGCCGGAAGAACTTGACGACCGCCATGCCGGCGACCGCCAGCACGAGCCCGAGGATGAGCGATAGCAGCGCGAGCGTGCGTCCGCTCATGGTCGCGAGCGCCGCGCGAATGTCGCGCTCTCCGGCGGCGAAGGCGATGCCGTCACTGTCGTCGGGCACGCTTCCGATGGCCGAGACCGTGCCCGTCGCGGTATTGATCGCGACCAGCCTCACGCTCGCCGGGGAGCCGCCGTTGCTGTTCAGCGCGAACAGCAGCCCCGAGGTGCTGAACGTCATCGCGTTGATGCCGCTCGAAAACGGGGCGCCGGTGAGCGCAGGGCCCTGGGTGAGGACGCCGGTCTTCGTGTCGACCTGATCCAGGTGCCCCACGGCGCCCGCGGGAGTCACGTAGGCGACGCCATGCTCGTCGATCGCGATGCCGCCATTCGTGCCCGAGGGGCCGGGCGGCCCGATCGCCGTCACCGTGGCCGTGGCGAGATCGACCCGGCCCACCTGGCGCGTATTGGGCAGCCAGGCATAGAGCGTCCCCGACGCGTCGAAGGTGATGTCCGATCCGGCGGCCCCGAGGGATCCCACCAGCTCGGCGTTGCCGGTCTTGGGATCGATGGTCACGAGCGAGCGGGGATTCACCGGCGAATTGGACGAGGTGATCCCGTAGAGGACTCCGTTGCCCGGATGGGAAGCGAGGCCGGTGATGCCGATGGCGGTCTCGCCGTGCATGCGGATGGGCCCGACCAGCGTGGCGGTGGCGTTGGCGAGGTTGATCGTATACAGGTTGCCCACGACCTTGTCGGTGCCGCCGCTCGCGAACGTGCGCATGCTCGTGACATAGAGCGTCTGCGCCCATGGCGCGCCCGCCATGCACATCGCGGCCATCGCCGCCAGCCAGACCAGGATCCTGCGCCCGTTCATGGCGCAAGATTCTACTGCATCGAACCGCGGTGCAGGTCCGTCCGGGAAGCGATATATGCCTTCACCGCCTCCGGGTCCGCGCGCATCACTTCATAGCGCTGGGGAAGGGCCTCGATGCCCTCGAACGACGCCGGGCGCGGCGCGTGCTCGCCCAGCGCCTCGACGATGGTCTCGTCGAACTTGGCCGGAAGCGCGGTCTCGAGGCAGATCATCGGATGGCGCGGCTCGCGCACGCGAAGGGCGATCTTCACGCCATCGGCGGTGTGGGGATCGATCACCACGCCGTAGCGCTCCTTCACGTGGCGGATCGTCTTCACGCGGTCCTCGTGGGTGCTGCGCCCCGAAACGAAGCCGCTGTCGTCCTCGATCTTCTCCCACGCGCGGTCCGTCGAGAGATCGAAGCCGCCTTTCTCTTCCAGCTGCTTCCACAGCCACGCGACCTTGTCGCCGTCCTGGTCCACGGCGTCCCAGACGAAGCGCTCGAAGTTGGACGCCCGGGAGATGTCCATCGAAGGGCTCGACGTGGCCTGGGTCTCGGCGGCCTTGCGCGGGCGGTAGCGGCCGGTGCGGAAGAACTCGTCGAGCACGTCGTTCTCGTTGGTGGCGAGCACGAGCCGGCGGATCGGAAGGCCCATGCGCTTGGCCACGTAGCCCGCGAAGATGTTGCCGAAATTGCCCGAGGGCACGGCGAAGGACGCCTGCTCGTCGTTCGTGCCCGTGGCCGCGAAGTAGCCCTTGAAGTAGTACACGACCTGGGCCACCACCCGCGCCCAGTTGATGGAGTTCACCGCGCCGATGGCGTGGCGCGCCTTGAATTCCGGATCCAGGTTCACGGACTTCACCACGTCCTGGCAGTCGTCGAACATGCCCTCGATCGCGATGTTGAAGACGTTCGAATCCTGCAGCGCGTACATCTGGGCGCGCTGGAACGGGCTCATGCGCCCATGGGGCGAGAGCATGAAGACGTTCACCCGCGCCTTGCCCTTCAATGCGTGCTCCGCCGCCGAACCCGTGTCGCCGCTCGTGGCCCCCAGGACGTTGAGGTGCCGGTCCTGCTTCTCGAGCACCGACTCGAAGAGGTTGCCCAGGAGCTGCATCGCCACGTCCTTGAACGCGAGCGTGGGCCCGTTGGAAAGCGCCAGCAGGTGCAGGTTGGGCTCCAGCGTCGAAAGCGGCGTGATCTCGGGCGTTCCGAAGACCTCGGCGGTGTACGTGCGCTCCGCGAGCGCCTTGAGTTCCGCTCCGGGGAAGTCGTCGGCGAAGAAGCGCAGGATCTCGAAGGCGAGGCGCGGATACGGAAGGTCGCGCATCACGTCCAGCTTCGGCCGGGTGAGCCGCGGCCATTGCTCCGGCACCATCAGCCCGCCGTCGGGCGCGAGGCCCTCGAGCAGGATGTCGGTGAAAGTCTGCGAGGCCGAGTGGCCGCGGGTGCTGACGTACTTCATCGCCTCAAAGCAGCTCTTCGAGGCGAATGCGCACCACCGGCGCGGGGATGGTGGGCAGGGCCTCGATGCGCCGGATGGCGGCGTTCACCTGCTTTTCGGGAGTGACGTGGGTGAGGATCACCACGTCCACCTGGTCCTCGCCCTCGCCCGCCTCCTTCTGGAAGATCGCGTCGATGGAAATGGAGAGGTCGGCGCAGATGCGCGTCACGTCGGCCAGGACGCCCGGGCGGTCGAGGGCGCGCAGCCGCAGGTAGCACCCGGTCTCCACTTCCTCCATGGGAAGGATCGGATCGTCCGACAGCCGGTCGGGCTGGAACGCGAGGTGCGGCACGCGCTGCTCCGGGTCGGCGGTGGCCATGCGGGTCACGTCCACCAGGTCGGCCACGACCGCGCTCGCGGTGGCTTCGGCCCCGGCCCCGCGGCCGTAGTAGAGCGTCGGCCCCACGGCGTCGCCCTTCACCAGCACCGCGTTCATCACGCCCTCCACGTTGGCGATGAGCCGCCGCGAGGGGATGAGCGTGGGATGCACCCTGAGCTCGATGCCCTTCTTCGCGCGGCGAGTGATGCCCAGCAGCTTGATCCGATAGCCCAGTCCCTCGGCGTACTTCAAGTCCACCGCGGTCAACTTCGTGATGCCTTCGGTATAGACCTTGTCGAACTGCATCGGGATGCCGAACGCGATGGCGGCGAGAATCGTGAGCTTGTGGGCCGCGTCAATCCCCTCCACGTCGAAGGCGGGATCGGCCTCGGCGTAGCCCAGGCGCTGCGCCTCGGCGAGGACCATGTCGAACGGCAGCCCCTTGTCGCGCATCTCCGAGAGGATGAAATTGCAGGTCCCGTTGATGATCCCGGCGATCCACTCGATGCGGTTGGCCGAGAGGCCCTCGCGGATCGCCTTGATGATCGGGATGCCGCCCGCGACGGAGCCCTCGAAGGCGACCATCACGCCCTTGGCATGGGCGCGCGCGAAGATCTCGGTCCCGTGCTTCGCGAGCAGCGCCTTGTTGGCGGTGACCACGTGCTTGCCGTTGTCGATCGCCCGGAGCACCAGCTCGCGCGCCGCGGTCTCGCCACCGATCAGCTCCACCACGATGTCGATGTCGGGCCGCGAGACGATGTCCGCGGGATCGGCCACGAGCTCGATCCCCTCGAGGGAGACGGCGCGCTCCCTGGAGATGTCCCGTGCGCTCGCCGCCTTCACCACGATGTCGCGGCCTGCCCTGCGCGAGATCTCCTCGCGATTGCGGCGCAGCACCGCGATCGTCCCGCTGCCGACCGTGCCCAGGCCGAGCAGCCCCACCTGGATGGGCTTCACGGGCGAGCGTTCACTTGAGCAGGCCGTCCTTGCGCAACATTTCCTTCACGCCGCGCACCGCCTGGCGCGTGCGGGCCTCGTTCTCGATCAGCGCGATGCGCACGTGGTCGTCGCCGTAGTCGCCGAAGCCGATGCCGGGGGAGACCGCGACCTTCGCGTCCTTCAGGAGCTTCTTCGCGAACTCGATCGAGCCCATCTCCCGGTACGCCTCGGGAATCTGCGCCCAGACGTACATCGAGGCCTTGGGCTTGTCGACCATCCAGCCCGCCTCGTGCAGGCCCTTCACCATCACGTCGCGGCGCTTCTGGTACTTGAGCCGGATCTCCTCGACGCACTCCTGGGGGCCTTCGAGCGCGGTCACCGCCGCCACCTGCAGCGGCGTGAACGTGCCGTAGTCGTGGTAGCTCTTGATGCGGGCGAGCGCGTTCACGAGCTCCGCGTTGCCCACCATGAAGCCGATCCTCCAGCCCGCCATGTTGTAGCTCTTCGACATCGTGAAGAACTCCACCGCCACGTCGCGCGCCCCCGGCACCTGCATGATCGAGGGCGCCTTCCAGCCGTCGAACGTGATGTCGGCGTAGGCGAGGTCGTGGACGACGAGGATGCCGTGCTGCCGGGCGAGGGCCACGACCTTCTCGAAGAACTCGAGCTCGACGCACTGGGCCGTCGGGTTGGACGGGAAGCCGATGATCATCATCTTGGGCTTCGGGATCAGCTCCCGGATGGCGCGCTCGGCCTCCTCGAAGAAGTCCACGCCCGGGGTCATGCGCACCGAGCGGATGTCGGCCCCGGCGATGATCGCCCCGTAGATGTGGATCGGGTAGCTCGGGTTGGGAACCAACACCGTATCGCCGCGGTCCAGGGTCGCGAGCATCAGGTGCGCGAGCCCTTCCTTGGAGCCGATGGTGACGATCGCCTCGCGGTCCATGTCCAGGTCGATGTCCCAGCGGCGCTTGTACCACTGGCAGATGGCGCGGCGCAGGCGCGGAATGCCGCGGGAGACGGAGTAGCCGTGGGTATCCTCGCGCTGCGCCACCTCGACCAGCTTGTCCACGATGTGCCGGGGCGTGGGGCCGTCGGGATTGCCCATCGAGAGGTCGATGATGTCCTCGCCGGCCCTGCGGGCCGCCATCTTCAGCTCGTTGGTGATGTTGAAGACGTACGGGGGCAGGCGCTTGATGCGCGAGAATTCGGGGACCATGGGCTTCGCGGTATCGTTCAGGTTCATGATGATGCTGCGGTGCAAGAGACTATGATTCTAGCGAATGTTTCACGCCAGGGGTGGAGCAAGGCCGCATGAAGATCGCCCGGGACGAGGCTGAAGGCAGGAATGCGTTCACCGGCTACGGCGAGGGCTACGTCGAGGTGAACCGCACGCGGCACCACGCGAGCCTCGTGGTGGGCGCCGAGCGCATCGTCACCGACTGGCCCGCCACGTCGGTCGATGCGCTTTCGGCGGACCACCTCGCGGCGATCATCGAGCTGAAGCCCGAGGTCGTCCTCCTCGGCACCGGCGCCGCCTTCCGCCTGCCCGAGCCCGCGCTCCTCGCCCCGCTCTACAAGGCGGGCATCGGCGTGGAGGTGATGGACACCCCCGCCGCCTGCCGCACCTACAACATCCTGCTGGCCGAGGGGCGCAACGTGATCGCCGCCCTGGTGATCTGAGCGCGCCGTCCCTACGCGAGCGCGCGCAACTCCCGCAGCAGCACCGAGAGCACCGCGAGGTCGAGCGTCCCGGCGCGCTTCAGGTCGTCGGTCATGGCCTTCAGCCGCGCGATGGCCGGGCCGTAGCGCTCGTGCCACGCCTCGAGCATCGCGGCGGGATCGTCGGAGCCCGGCGAGAGCTTGGCCACCGTCGAGGTGAGCGCCCGTTGCTGGCTCGCCAGGTCGTCGCGTAGCGCGTTGCGTGCGAGCGCCTGCCATGAGGTATCCGTGGGCAGCTGCGTGATCTTCTCCCCGAACCAGCGCAGCTCCAGCTCGCCCGCGAGGGCGAAGTAGAGCGCGGCCACGGACTCGATGCGACGGCCCTCGGAGACCGCGACCTCGGTCACGTCGAGCGTGGCGTAGAGCGCGTCCAGCGCCGCCAGCCGCCCGGCGAGCTCCCCCGGCACGCCCTGGCCCGCGAGCCGGGAGACGGCGGCTTCCCACGCCGCACGGTCCCGAGCCGACAGGACCGCTGGAAGCTGCGAGCGCAGGGCGGCCAGGCCGGGGCGGAAGATGTCGATCACCTTCGCGATGGGAAGCTTCTCCCGGCGCCGCCGCAGGAACCAGAGCGTGGCCCGCAGCAGGAGGCGGCCGGCCTCGATCAGCATCTCGCATTGCAGGCGCGCGGGCACCTGGTTGTCGAGCGCGTCGATCTCGGCCCACAGCGCCTCGAAGCCGAATATGTCGCGCACCAGCACGAAGGCGCGGGTCACCTCGTCGGGCGAGGCGCCGGTCTCTTCCTGCATGCGGTGCACGAAGACCGACCCGGTGCGGTTGATCATCGTGTTGGCCACGACGGTGGCGATGATCTCGCGCTTGAGCGCGTGACGGGGCATCGCCTCGGCATAGCGCGCGCGAAGCAGCGGCGGGAAATACTCGACCAGCGCCCGGGCGACGTACTCGTCGTCCACCAGGGGCGAGGCGACCAGGTCGTCGAAGAGGGCCATCTTGGAGTAGGCGAGCAGCACCGCGCGCTCCGGCGCGGTGAGCCCGGACTTGGCCAGCCGGCGCTCGGCGATCTCCTCCTCGCCCGGCAGGAATTCCACGGCACGGTTGAGCCGCCCCGCCTTCTCCAGCGCCCGGATCATGGATGCCTGGGCGTCGAGGAGCTTCTCGCCGCGCACGCCCGAGACGGAAAGCGACTGGGTCTGGTAGTAGTTGTCGGCGAGCACCAGGCGCGCCACGTCGTCGGTCATTTCCGCCAGCAGCTTGTTCCTCTGCTTCTCGGTCAGCTCGCCGTCGCCTTCGACGATGCCCACCAGGATCTTGATGTTGACCTCGTGGTCGGAGCAGTCCACGCCGGCGGAGTTGTCGATCGCATCGGTGTAGATGCGCCCGCCCCCGCCGAGCGCGCCGTGCTGCGCGTACTCGACGCGCCCGAGCTGGGTGAAGCCCAGGTTGCCGCCCTCCGCCACCACCTTGCAGCGCAGTTGCGCCCCGTTCACGCGGATCGCGTCGTTGGCGCGGTCGCCCACCTCGGCGCTCGACTGGCGGGTGGCCTTCACGTACGTCCCGATGCCGCCGTTGTAGAGCAGGTCCGCGGGCGCGGTGAGGATCGCCTTCATGAGCTCCGCGGGCGTGAGCTCCGCGGCCTCGACGGCGAGGGCGCGGCGCGACTCGGGCGAGATCGCGATCGCCTTGGCGCTGCGGGGAAAGATGCCGCCGCCCTTCGAGACGAGCGCGCGGTCGTAGTCGTCCCACGAAGAGCGGGGCAGCGCGAAGAGCCGCTCGCGCTCGCGCAAGCTCGCCTCGGCATCCGGATCCGGGTCGAGGAAGATGTGGCGATGGTCGAAAGCGGCCACGAGCTTGATGTGGCGCGAGAGCAGCATGCCGTTGCCGAACACGTCGCCCGACATGTCGCCGATGCCCACGACGGTGAAGTCCTGGGTCTGGGTGTCGATCCCCATCTCGCGGAAGTGGCGCTTGACGCTCTCCCACGCGCCCTTGGCGGTGATGCCCATCTTCTTGTGGTCGTAGCCGGCGCTGCCGCCCGAGGCGAAGGCGTCGCCGAGCCAGAAGCCGTACTCCCGCGATATCCCGTTGGCGATGTCGGAGAAGGTTGCGGTGCCCTTGTCGGCGGCGACCACCAGGTACGCGTCGTCGGGATCGTGGCGAACCACGTCGCGCGGAGGGGCGACCTTGCCGGCCACCAGGTTGTCGGTCACGTCGAGGAGCCCGCGCAGGAAATCCTGGTAGCACGCCACGCCTTCCTTCAGGTAGGCCTCGCGCTCCGACGCCGGCGGCGCGCTCTTCAGCACGAAGCCGCCCTTGGAGCCCACCGGCACGATCACCGCGTTCTTCACCATCTGCGCCTTCATGAGGCCCAGCACCTCGGTGCGGAAATCCTCCGGGCGATCGGACCAGCGCAGCCCCCCGCGAGCGACCTTGCCGCCGCGCAGGTGGATCGCTTCGAAGCGGGTGGAATAGACCCAGACTTCGAACAGTGGCCGCGGTTCGGGCAATTCCGGGACCAGCGCCGAGCGCAGCTTGAAGGATACGTACGGCTTGCGCCGGCCTTGCGCGTCGCGCACCCAGTGGTTGGTCCGAAGCGTGGCCTGGATCACCTGGAGGAAACGCCGCAGGATGCGGTCCTCGTCGGCGTTGACCACCGCATCGAGCGCTGCGGTGACGGACTGCACGAGCGCCTTTTGCGCCGCTTCCCGGCTTGTACCGCGCGCCGGGTCGAAGCGAGCGTGGAAGAGCGCCATCAATTGCGCCGCGATGCCGGGGTGGCCAGCGAGCGTCTGCTCGATGTAGGCCTGGCTGAAGGTGAAACCCGACTGCTTGAGGTACTTCGCGTACGCGCGCAGCACCAGCACGTCGTCGGGATCCAGCGCCGCGCCCGGCGTGAGGCGGTTGAAGCCGTCGTTCTCGATCTCGCGGCGCGCCACGCGCACGAGCGCTTCCTCCGTGATGCGCTTGACCGCCTCCACGTCGGCGATGGGACGGGCGCTTCGCATCCCGAAGTCGTGCAGGAAGACCGCGTCCGCCCCGGCGCGGTCGATCTCGTAGGAGACCTCGTCGAGCACCTCGAGCCCCATGTTCTCGAGCACCGGCAGGCTCGCCGAGAGAGCCACCGGGGCGCCGAGGCGGAAGACCCGCAGGCGCAGCGTATGTGCGTCGCTTTCCACGGGCCGGTAGAGGCTCACCGCGAACGCCCGCGTCGCATCGAGGGTATCGATGAACGCCAGGTCGCGCACCGCCGCGCGCGGCGATATCGCGTCCCGGTAGGCGACGGGAAAGGCGTGGGCGTACGCGCGCAACGCCGCGGTGGCGCGCTCCTCGCCCAGCGCTTCCACGACGGCGTTCTTGAAGTCGTCCTCCCACCGGCGCATCGCCTGGGTGATCTCGGATTCGATGGCATGCACGTCGTACGCGGGCACCTCGCGCGGGGAGCTTCGCACCAGCATGTGGATGCGCGCGAGCACCGCTTCCGACAGGTGGACCGTGAATTCCGTGCTCGATCCGTCGAGGTGGCGCTTGAGGATCTCCTGGATCTTCACGCGCACGTCGGTGGTGTAGTTCTCGCGCGG
>JAAOZZ010000072.1 GCA_012274175.1 Betaproteobacteria bacterium | reverse complement strand
GATGTTGTCGGCGGCGGCCTGGACGCTCTACGACACCACCGCCAAGTTCGAGATCTCCTCGGCGTCGATCGCCCGCACGCAGGCTGTGCTCCAGGATATCGGGGAGATCTACGAGACCGTGGGCAGCGCCGATGCGGCCCAGCGCAGTTTTCTGCTGTCGGGTGCCGAATGGTCCCTCAAGGTGCGCAACCAGGCCCTCCAGGGAATGGAAAGCGCCGTCGCCCGCGTGAAGCGCCAGACCCGGGACAATCCGGGCCAACAGCTGCGCATATCCGTGCTGGAGCGCTTGATCGTCTTGCGCCGCGACATCATGGACGAGGGCGAACGGCTGCGGGGAACCCGGAAGATCGACCTGGTCCAGGCCCGTGCGGCCGCGGGCGACGCGCTGGAAATCAGCGCGAAGATCTACTCCGTCACCGCGCAAATGCGCCACGAAGAGATCGGGTTGCTCGCGCTGCGCACCGCGGATGCGGAGCTTAGCCAAAAGACAGGCATCGGGGTTCTCGTCGCCGCCCTCCTGATCGGCGTGATGATCCTGGTCCCCGGCTACCTCGGCTACCTGCTGCAGGCGCGGGCGCTCCGGCAAACCGAACGCAAGCTCCGGATCATGGCCGACAGCCTGCCCGGCGCGATGTACCAGATGAAGATCGTCCCCCACGGAACGCCGCAGATCACGTTCGTGAGCGCCGGTGTCAGCCGGATTCGCCGCGCCGATCCCGATGCCGGAGACGCGCCTCCGAACTGGAACGCGCTGGTGGAAACCATCGACGAGCGCGACCGGCCGGGATTCGTGGCGGCGATGGCCGAATCGACGAAATCGATAACCCCCGTGAGCCGCGACTACCGGACCACCCACGCCGACGGCACGGTGAGATGGCTGCACCACGACGCCTCCGTCCAGAAGGAGGAAGACGGCAGCATCCTGGTGAACGGCTATGTCCGCGACATCAGCGATGAAAGGCGCCTGCTGGACGCGCTCCAGCAGGCGAAGGAATCGGCGGTCTCCGCGGACCGGGCCAAGAGCACGTTCCTCGCCACCATGAGCCACGAGATCCGCACGCCGATGAACGGCATGTTCGGCCTGCTCGAGCTGGTGAGCCTCACGAAGCTCGATCCCGAGCAGCGCACCACCATCGAGATCGTGCGCGAATCGGGCAAGTCGCTGCTGCGCATCATCGACGACATCCTCGACTTCTCCAAGATCGAGGCGGGCAAGCTGGAGATCCACGCGGAGACGGCCTCGATCGAGGAGGTGTTCGGGCATGTCCACAACATCTACGCCGGCAGCGCGAGCGCCAAGGGCCTGTTGCTCAAGCACAGCGTGGATCCGCGGATCAGCCCCGCGCTCCTGGTCGATCCCCTGCGGCTGCGGCAGATCCTGGGCAACTTCATGAGCAACGCGCTCAAGTTCACCAACCGGGGCTGGATCGAGATGCGGGCGCAACTGATGGCGCACGACGATGGCCGGGACCGGGTGCGATTCCTGGTGACGGATACCGGCATCGGCATCTCGCCGAAGGACCAGGAGCAGCTCTTCCAGCCCTTCAGCCAGGGGAACGGCGAATCGTCACGTCGCGCGGGCGGCACCGGGCTCGGCCTCACGATCTGCCGGCGCCTGGCCGAAATGATGGGGGGCACGGTCGAGATGGTGAGCGAGCCGGGCCGGGGCACCACCATGATCCTCGACCTGTCCCTGCCGATCGCCGACCCGAACGACCTGCCGAAAAACGATATCGACAGCGCGCGCGACCGCCTGAGCATCACGGCGAAGATGCGCCGCATGGCGCCGAGCGTCGCGCAGGCCGAGGCCGAGGGAACCCTGGTCCTCGTGGTCGACGACCACCCGACCAACCGGACGCTCCTCGTGCGCCAGGTGAACGCGCTGGGCTACGCCGCGGAGAGCGCGGGCAACGGCATCGAGGCGCTGGAGAAGTGGAAGTCGGGGCGATTTTCCATGGTCATCACCGACTGCAACATGCCGGAGATGGACGGCTACGAGCTGGCCCGCTGCATCCGCGAGCTGGAATCCGCCGCGGGCGCCCGGCGCACCCCGATCATTTCCTGCACCGCCAACGCCCTGGGCAGCGAGAGCGCGACCTGCCTCGCGGCCGGCATGGACGACTGCCTCGTGAAGCCGGTCGAGCTCTCCGAGATCCTGAAGCGATTCGACCGATGGCTGCCGATCCCGAAGCACGGCGAGCAGCACGCCACGCCGGCCGACACGCCTCCCGCCCCCATCGATCGCTCGGTGCTGGCCAAGATCCTGGGGGGCAACGTGAAGCTGGAGCTGGAGATCCTCCACGACTTCCGGCGCACCAACGACGCCGATATGGCCATGGTGGAGCAGGCCGTCGCCGCCCGGGACGTTCCCCTGGTCACGCGCGCAACCCACCGCATGATGGGCGCCAGCCGGTTGGTCGGCGCATTCGATTTCGCCAGCATCTGCGAGCGCATCGGGCATGCGAGCCGGGCGAACGACTCGACGACCGTCGCGGCCGCCATGATCGTGCTCCGCGAGGAGTGGGCGCGCCTGAACGCGTATCTCGACGCCGCTTGACCGGTTCCCGCGCGCGGCCATTCGGGAAGCGTCGGTGACATCCTGTCGCGGCTGCCCATGCTCCCATCGGCCCATGGGGCCGGCGAACATGGCCGTGCGCGGGGACTCCAAGTAGGGAGCCGGACGTCGGCTCGGCTTGAAGGAGAACCGTCGTGAACATTCAACGCAAGGCAATTTCCGCGCTCCTCGCCGGCGCACTGCTGGGCCTGGGCTTGACCGGATGCGCGTCATGGCGCGCCGAACATGGCGACCAGGCGGCCTACGAGCGCCGTGGTCCGATGCAGACCCTTTCGGATGCGGACATCACGGCGAAGGTGAAGACCGCCCTCATCGCCGACGACATGGTGAAGGCGCGCCACATCGACGTGGACACCCTTCGCGGCGTCGTGCAGTTGAACGGCACCGTGGGCAGCGAAGCGGAGCGGGATCGCGCGCTGCGGATCGCCCGCCACGTGAGCGGCGTGCTCGAGGTGCACGACAACCTCAAGACCTCCGGCTGACCCGCCGCTAGCTCCCCGTCGACGCGCGGCATGCCACCGGGAGCCACTCCGGCGGCAGGTCCGTGTCGTCGCGGCCGCGGACTTCCATGCCCTTGGGAACGTTCGCCGCATGGCACAGCCATGCGATCGGGACGGCGCGCTCGTCCGCCACCACCGCGGGACGCAGCGTGAGGCGTTTGCCGTCGATGGCCTTGCTCGCGTTGTTGCCGAACGTGAGGGTGATCGTCCCGTGGTCGACGTCGACCGCCTTCACGAAGTTGCCGACGATCTTCCCGCTGTCGGGAATCGCCGCGGCCTTGTTGTCGGCGGGCATGTCGCCCGTGAGGCTCCAGGCCGCCTGCACGCCGCCCTTGGCGACCTCGGCGAGCGCGAGTCCCTCCGCCACCTGCCTGCGGATCGCGCTGTCCCGCATGGACGGAATGGCCATCAGCGCGAGGATGGCCACCACGGACACCACCATCAACAGCTCGATCCACGTGAACCCGGACGGTCGCTTCATGACGGGATGATAGCGTCATGGGCCGCGGGCCAAAAAAAGCGCGTGCGAACCGCAACGTTCGCACGCGCTGACGGCCTCCATCCCAAGGGGCGAGCACCGCGCTCGCGTCGACCCAACTCTATATATTCCGGTATTGGCATTTGCAAAGGCGCTCTCCTATGCGGCACGCCAATGATCGCGCCTTCGAAGCCGCTCACTCGTGCCGCAACGCCTCGATCGGATCCATCCGAGCCGCGCGGCGCGCCGGAAAGTAGCCGAACACCACGCCGATGCACGCCGAGAAGACGAACGACAGCATGTTGATGGTGGGATCGAAGAGGTAGGGCACGCCCATCACCTTGGCCAGCGCGAACGAGGCCACCGTGGCGATGCCGATGCCGATGAGGCCGCCCAGCGCCGCCAGGGTCACCGCCTCGATCAGGAACTGCATCAGCACTTCGCGCTCGAGTGCGCCGATGGCCAAACGCAGCCCGATCTCGCGAGTGCGCTCGGTCACGCTCACCAACATGATGTTCATGATGCCGATGCCGCCCACCAGGAGGCTCACCGCCGCCACGGCGCCCAGCAGCGTCGTCATCACCTTCGTGGTGCCCGAGAGCGTGTCGGCGAGCTGCTGCGTGTCGAGGATGTTGAAGTTGTCGTCGTCGCCCGCGGCGAGCTTGCGCCGCTCGCGCAGCAAGTCGCGCAGGGCCGCCTTCAGGCGCGTGCTGTCGCTGCCGTCCTGCATCGACACCAGCAGCGAGTTGACCCTCAGGTTGCCGGTGACGCGGCGCTGCAGCGTGCGCAGCGGCACCAGCACCGTGTCGTCCTGGTCGTTGCCCATTGCGCCCTGCCCCTTGGACGCGAGCACGCCGATCACCTCGCACGAGAACTGCTTGATGCGCAACTGCTCGCCCAGGCCGCGCGTGCCGCCGTAGATCTCGCGGCGCACCGTTTCGCCGACGATGCAGACGGCGGCGCCGGATTGCGTCTCCTCGTCGGTGAACTCGCGGCCCGAGGCGAGCTTCCAGTTGCCGGTGACGAACCAGGTATCGTTGCTGCCGGTCACGCTGGTGGACCAGTTGCGGCCGTTGCCGATCACGGTGGCGCCGGCACGGGCTTCGGGCGCGACCGCGGCCACGCCGCCGATCTGCGACAGGATCGCATCGGCATCGGCTTCCTTGAACGAGGGGGCTCCGCCGCCGGGACCGCCGGGCCCCTGGCGCTGGCCCGGGCGCACCATCAGCAGGTTGGTGCCGAGGCTGGAGATCTGCATCTGGACCGCCAACGTGGCGCCGTTGCCGAGCGTGACCATCGTGATCACCGCGCTGACACCGATCACGATTCCCAGGATCGTGAGGAACGAGCGCAGCAGGTTGCGGCGAATCGAGCGCAGCGCGAGGAAGAGCGTGCTGAGCAGCATCAGGGTGCCTGCACTTGCGCCGGGACCGCCGGCGCGCGTGGGGCGGCGGGGTGCGGGTTCGGGACGTCGCTTTCGATGCGGCCGTCGACGAAGTGCACGACTCGGCGCGCGTAGGCCGCCATGTCGTGCTCGTGGGTGACCATCAGCACGGTGATGCCGTGGTCGACGTTGAGGGCCCGCAGCAGCTCCATGATCTCCTCGCTGCGCTGGGTGTCGAGGTTCCCCGTGGGCTCGTCGGCCAGCACGACGGCGGGCTCGGTGACGATGGCCCGCGCGATGGCCACGCGCTGCTGCTGCCCGCCGGAGAGCTCGCCCGGCGTGTGATGCTCCCATCCGCCGAGGCCCACCGACTGCAGCGCCCGCGATGCGGCCGCGTGCCGCACCGTCGCGCTCTCGCCGCGATACAGCAGCGGCAGCTCGACGTTCTCCTGCGCCGAGGTGCGCGCGAGAAGATTGAAGCCCTGGAACACGAATCCCAGGTAACGGCGGCGCAGCCGCGCACGCTGGTCGCGCGAGAGCGCCTCGACGTGCGCGCCGTGGAACAGGTACTGCCCGGCGGTGGGCGTGTCCAGGCAACCGAGGATGTTCATGGCGGTCGACTTGCCCGAGCCGCTCGGCCCCATGATGGCGACGAACTCGCCCGCGGCCACGTCCAGGTCGATGCCCTTCAACGCCATGAGCTCCGCCTGGCCGGTCCCGTATTTCTTGGTCACGCCCCGCAGGCGGATCAGCGCCTCGCTCATTTCTTGGCCGCCGCCTTCTGGTCGGTGATCACCTGCATGCCGGCCTGCAAATCGCCGCCGGTGATCTCGGTCATGCGGCCGTCGCTGATGCCGGGAATGACCGCTATCGGCGTGGCGACGCCGTCCTTCAGTATCCAGACTTTCCGGGCCGTCGCCGTGCTCGCACCGTCCGCCGCGGGGCTGCGCGCATTTCTCCTGGGCATTCGCGGCGTGAGGCTCGCGACGATGCCGCCGCCGGCCGCCGGTGCTGCGGTGGTCGCGGTACTCGGCTCGAAGCGCAGCGCGGAATTGGGCACCAGCAGCACGTCCTTGCGCTGCTTCGCGACGATCGTCGCCGTGGCCGTCATACCGGGACGCAGGCTCAGGTCGCTGTTGTCCACGTCGAGGTAGGTGAGGTAGGTGACGACGTTCTCGGTGATGGTCGAGCCGAAGCCCACGCGGGTCACGTGCGCCGGAAAATTGCGGCTCGGGTAGGCGCTCACGGTGAAGGTGGCGTCCTGGCCGGTGGCCACCGAGCCCACGTCGGCCTCGTCCACGTAGACCCACAGGCGCAGCTTCTTCAGGTCCTCGGCCAGCGTGAACAGCGTCACCGCCTGCAGGGACGCCGCGACGGCATTGCCGGGATCCACGCTGCGCGTGAGGACCACGCCGTCATCGGGCGCGCTGATGGAAGCCTTCGAGAGGTTGATCTCGTCGGTGGAAAGCGCGGCCTGCGCATCGTTCACGCCGGCGCGCGCGCTGGCGTCGTCGGCGATCGCGCGGGCGAGCGTGGCCCGTCCCGCGTCGAGCTCCGACTTGGAGGGAACCTTGCCGCCCGACAGGCGTGCGACTTCCTCGAGGCGGCCCAGGGCCGCCGTCGCCTCCCGGATGGTGGCCGCGGTCTGCGCGACCTTCGCGTTCGCGGCAGCGAGGGAGGCGCGCGAGCGCAGGATCTGGTCGCGCAGCTTGGCGGTGTCGAGCACCACCAGCACCTGGCCCTTCTTCACTACGTCGTTCACATCGACGTTCACCTTCAACACCG
>JAAOZZ010000465.1 GCA_012274175.1 Betaproteobacteria bacterium | reverse complement strand
GTATCGACGCGCGAGACGCGGCCGAGTTCCGGCGTCCGGAGGCCTCGAACAAAGGTCGACTTTCATCCTCGTCGAGAAGATTCGCCAGTCGCTCTTCAAGAAGGAGTACCGCCATGAGGCAATTCAATAAATTCGTCGCTTTCCTCTTCGCCATCGTGCTGGCGTCCCTGCTCGGTTGCGCGGCCACGTCGACGCACGAGGGCACCGGGCAGTATTTCGATGATTCCGTCATCACCACCAAGGTGAAGGCGGCGATCGTCGATGAGCCGTCGCTCAAGTCGACGGAGATCAACGTGGAGACCTTCAAGGGTACCGTCCAGTTGAGCGGTTTCGTGAGCTCCCGGGCCGATATCAACAAGGCGGTCGAGGTTGCACGCAACGTCAAGGGCGTGACATCGGTCAAGAACGACATGCGGGTGAAGTGACCGGTCAGCCCGGCCAATGACATGACAGTACCTGGTTGGCCGGGCTTCCAGAGAGAAAGGGACTAGGAAATGCTGTACTACGCCGCCGTATTCCTGATCATCGCGTTGGTCGCCGCACTCCTCGGCTTCACCGGCATCGCCGCCGGCGCCGCCGAGATCGCCAAGATCCTGTTCTTCATCTTCGTCGTACTCTTTCTCGTATCGCTGGTCATGGGACTGATGCGCCGCAAGTGAGGCGTGCGTGGTGAGGCCCCTCGCCAATCTCTCAGGCGAGGGGACGGGTTGGATGCGCGGATTCGTGGGTCGTGATGGGCGTGGAGCGGCCCCGGTAGGCGAAATGCCCCTTCACGAACGTGATGTGGTAGCAGTTGATGATCTCGCGCGCGGCCTCGAAGGTTTCGGCGGCGCCGCCCAGGTAGAAGAGCCAGGTCCTGCGGAATTTCTCGTTGAATCGGGCGGGATCGATCGAGCGTATCTGCTCCCAGCGCGCCTCGAGGTTCTTCAGCCACTGGTCCACGCTGCGGCGGTAGTGATAGGAGAGGCTTTCGACGGCCCTCACGTCCAGGCCGTGCTTCTCCATGAGGATCAGCGTCTCCGCGAGGCTGGGAATGTAGCCGCCGGGAAAGATGTGCCGGATCGTGCTGTAGTTGGTCGGCCGCTTCCTCATGTTGAACGTCGCGGAGATGAGGCCGATGCCGCCGGGACGCAGGCCGGTGGCAATGCTCCGGATCCATTGCTCGTTGCAGTCCCGTCCGGCATGTTCATGCACGCCGACGGAGACGAACCGGTCGTAGGCGGACGGCTCGTAGGCGAGCTCCCGGTGATCCCTTTCCACCAACCTCAGGTTGCCGCGGAAGTTGCGCGAGCCCATCAGCGCGCGCATGCCTTCGTTCTGGCTCGCGACCAGCCCATAGCTCGTCACGTCGGCGCCGTACTTTTCCGCGGCGAGCATCGCGAGGTATCCCCAGCCGGGACCGATCTCGACCAATTTGTCGCCCGGGTTCAGCTGGAGCTTGCGGCAGATCCGGTCGAAATTGTTGTGCTGCGCCTCGTCGAGAGTGCGAGTGCCTTCTTCCCAATAGCCCTCGCTGTATCCGAAGGTATCCCCCAGCACGAGGTGGAAGAATTCCATCGGCAGCCCGTAATGGAACGCGGCATTGCGCTTGGCCTGGGCGAAGCTCCGGTTGTTCTGCCGCCACTCGAGGAAGCGCCGCTTCACGTAGGTCAGCGGATGCTCGATGCGCCCGAAAGGCTTGCGATAGCCGATATGGACCAGCCTTCGCAGGCCGTGCTCGCCCACGATGTCGACATCGCCGTCGAAGTACGACTCGAGGAACTCGAACATCCCGCCGAGCGCCATTCGCCGTTCGGCGCGGCGGTTGTGGAAGACGATCGTGATGTCGGGGTCGCCGGGCCGCGCGCTGTCGAACGTGCTGTGGTCGGAGAACACGACCCTCAGGTGGTATTTCTGGCCTTCGGCGACGCCCTCGACGATGCGCCTGATGAGGGCCCGGACGGGCGCGAATCCCCGGGAGGGCGCGGGACTGCGCTTCGACTGCCATGCCTCGCTGCACGCACCCTCCCCAATGCAATGGACACGGATATCTAAGCGCGCGATCGATCGGGGGGGCTTGACGAGAATCAACGCCGCTGAGGAGGTCGACGTCGCCGACCGGGAACGACGAAAGTGCGTCAGCGAACAGACCGGGGTCTGGATTCACCCCTAGTCTCGAAACATGACAAAGCCCGTATTCCTGGGTTTCCTCGCGATGATTTGCCTCGCCGGAGGCTGCGCCTCGCCCACGGTCCGCTTCGAGGCTCCTTCGCGGGGACCGGAATGGCTGGATGCGGGTACGCCCTCCGGCTCCGTCGCCGTCAGGTGGGAAACCCGCTACTACAGGGACGACGAGGGGAGGCTCTGGGACGACCGCAGCGGTTGAGTCAAAGGGACTACCTTGTCTGCCGGCGCATGACGGCAATGCCCGCAATCGCCAGGATCGCGGCAAGAAGCACCATCGCCCACTGCGAAAGCGTGGGAATGTGTTCGAGGGCTGCCAGCGCGCCGCCGCCGAGAAGGCCGGTCCCGGCAAAGGCGCCGCACGCGTTGTTCGCGGCGCCGGCTAGCGTCACGGCGCCATTTCGAGCCAGGGCCCTGCCGGTTATGTTGGCGCCCGTATTCGTAGTGATGCTGGTGAGCGCGACGATGTTGCCCAGGAAATTGGTCGTCGTGCCGAGCGTCGCCGAGCTCCCCACCTGCCAGGACACGCCGCAAGCCGAGCCGCCGTTGATCACGCTCACCGTCGCGGCCGACGCAGTGGTGAGCGTGCTGCCGATCTTGAAGATGAAGGGCGCGTTGGGATCGCCCTGGGCGTCGAGAATGAGGGCTCCCGTCAATTGGGCCGAGGTATTGAAGCAATAGACGCCCGGCGTGAGTACACCCACGGTGCCCAGGTCCTGTCCCGTCAGATCGGCGGTGCACGGCTGGATCCCCAGCGCGTTGTATGCCGTAACAAGGTCGTTCTGGGCCGTCAGCGCGACTCCATCGGCCGCGTGGATCGTTCCCGTGACCGTGCACGGAGGAACCGGATAGCCCGTGATCGAGGCTGCGCCGTTGGGCGAGATGCCAAGATCTCCGGTGACCGCGGAGGCGACGCTGCACGTCACCGCGGAGGCGCCCAGGACGGCGAAGGGCTGCGCCGTACCCAGATAGGTCTGGGCCAGGGATGGAGCGGATGCGAAAAGACAAGCGGCGAATCCCAGGATTGCCAGCAAGCGCGAACGATTTCGACCGAATGGCAAGCCCGCTTGGGCGGCGCGCGACCCGAGATACTGGACTCGAATGGCGGCAGCAGTATGTGTTCTCATGGCCCCCTCCTTGAACAACCCTTCGTAACCGTCTGAACCACCATGTAAATTGTTTTGAAAAGTGTGCGCCAATGTACGCCGAAGCACAAGTATGCGCAACCAAATAACCTCCGCGCGAAACGACTCGTGGCCCACTGCGACTTTGCCCTGTCGGCACGAGCTGTTCCGTTCGTTTCCGCACACATCGTTCTGCCGTTTCGCCGGGTCGGCCGCCGTCCGGCGACAGGGGCCCGCCGGCCGATGAGCCGTGCCATCCGCGGCTCGTCGCGACCCGGCGTGCTTCGCGGCGCGGGCGGCGCAGGCGGTCCCATCGCGCTTCACGGGCGGCCCATACGTCACTATCCTCGCGTGATGGTTCCTACCGCGACTCGTCCCGCGCCGCACGGCCTCGCCCGCACGCTCGCCTGGCCCCGCGTGCTGCTCGCGCTCGGGGTGTCGTCGCTGATGGGTTTGGTCATCAGCCCCGGGTTCACCACCACTCCGGCGACCCAGATCATGGTCCGCGAGATGCCTGTCGGGCTGGCGGCGATGCTCGCCTTCGGTCTGTTCGAGCAGTGGCCTGCGCGCCTGCCCGCTTGGCTCGCGCGCTGGGTCCTGCAGGTGGCATGCGTGGCCTGCGCGGTGCCCCTCGCAGTGCTGGCGGTCTACCTGACGATCACCCATGGCGACCCGGCACCGTTCTGGAAGAACCCGCTGCGGGTGAACGGCTACTTCACGATGACCATGACGGGATTGCTCGTGGCGCCGTGGATCGCGGTGGCCGCACTCTTCCGGCAGCGCGAGCGCGAACGCGGCGAGCTGGAGCGCAACGCGCTCGATTCGCGGCTACGCTTGCTGCAAGCGCAGGTGGAGCCGCATTTCCTCTTCAACACCCTCGCCAACGTGCGGGAACTGGTGGACTCCGGTTCGCCCCAGGCCACCACGGTCCTCGACAGCCTCATCGCCTACCTGCGCGCCGCGGTGCCGCGCCTGCACGAGCCCGCCACCACGATGGAGCAGGAGCTTCAGCTGGTGCGCGCGTACCTGGAGCTCATGCACATGCGCATGCCCGACCGCCTGCAATTCGCGTTCGAGGTCGACGCGGCGGCGCTGGGATTGCGCTGCCCGCCGACGACACTGCTGACATTGGTAGAGAACGCCGTGCGCCACGGCATCGACCCGAGCGAGGAAGGCGGCCGGATCGAGGTGCGCGTGGAAGTGCGCGACAGCCGCTGCCGCGTGCAGGTGCGCGACACGGGAGCGGGCCTGCGGACATCCGGCCAGGGCCTGGGCACGGGCCTCGCGACGCTGCTCGAGCGCCTGCAGCTCGTGTTCGGCGGCGATGCGAAGCTCAAGCTTCGTTCCCTCGAGCCCCACGGCGCCTGCACCGAGCTGGATTTTCCCGCGGAGCAACGACCTGCATGACCAGCCGACGCCCCACCGCGCTGATCGCCGACGACGAGCCGCTGCTGCGCAAGTCGCTCGCGCGCCTTCTCGGCGAGGCCTGGCCGGAGCTCGAGGTGGTGGCGCAGGCGCGCAACGGGCGCGAGGCGGTCGCGCAGTGCGATGCGATGAAGCCCGACATCTGCTTCCTCGACGTGCACATGCCGGGCCTGTCGGGCGTGGAGGCGGCGCGCCGGATCGGCCAGCGCGCCCACCTCGTGTTCGTCACGGCCTACGACCAGTACGCGGTCCAGGCTTTCGAGCAGAAGGCGATCGACTACCTGGTGAAGCCGCTGGAGCCGGCGCGGCTGGCCGACACGGTGGCGCGGCTGCAGGCGCGGCTGCGCGCCGCCGGGCCGCCGCCCGAAATCGAGGCGCTGCTGGAGCAGCTGGCGGTTCGCCTCGAGCGGAAGGCCTCCCCGGCGCCGCTGCGCTGGATCCACGCGTCCGTCGGACAGGCGCTGCGCCCGATCCCGGTCGAAGAGATCGACTTCCTGCGTTCCGACGAGAAGTACACGCTGATCGCCTGGCGCGGCGACGGCGGCAAGCCGGGCGAGGCGCTCATCCGCACGCCGCTGAAGGATCTCGTGGAGCAGCTCGATCGATCGCAATTCGTGCAGGTGCACCGCTCGGTGGTGGTGAACCGCCGCGCGATCAGCCACGTGACGCGCGGAGCCAACGAGACCGCGCACGTCCACCTCAAGGGCCGCGACGAGGTGCTTCCGGTGAGCCGCAGCTACCTGCACCTCTTCCGGCAAATGTGACGGGCGCGAACGGACTTCCGGTCCGTCGCTACAATGGGAAGCGAGGGGTGGGCCCGCCTGGATTCGAACCAGGGACCAAGGGATTATGAGTCCCCTGCTCTAACCACCTGAGCTACGGGCCCGTCGCGCATGCGACATGCCCCATTCTAGCAACCCGCGAAACGGATCCGACCCGATGGACGACATGGATTTCACCAAGCCGCAGGCGGCGCACGCGCCCACGCCTTCCGCGCCCTTCAAGGCCGCGGCGAGCCCCTGCTACAACGCCGCCGTCGCCGAAAGGATCTTTCGCGCGGCCGGCAAGAGCGAGCGATTTTCCGCCGGACAAGTGCTCTTCGCCGAGGATGACAAGGCGAAGGGCGGGCTCTTCTCGATGCGCTCGGCGAGCCGCATGTATTTCCTCTGCGAGGGCGAGGTGGCGCTCGCGCATGGCGGCCGCCTCCTCGATACGTTGAAAGCGGGGGAAGTCCTGGGCGAGATGGCGGTGGTGAGCGAGCGGCCGCGCAGCGCCACCGCCACTGCGAAGAGCGATTGCCTCGCGATCTCCCTAGACCGCACGGGCCTTCAGGCCGCCCTCGCCCAGGCGCCCGAATTCGCCCTCATGCTGATGAGCGTGATGTTCGACCGCCTGCGCTTCATCGCCGCGCGCCTCGCCGCTCGCAAGACCGCGGCGAACCTGCCCGCCCACGAGTCGACCGTATTCGAGCCCGCGCTCCTCGCCCAGTTCGAAGCGGCGCTGCCGCGTGCGTCGACCGTGCGCCATTGGGCTTCGACCGAGATCATGCGCGAAGGGCAGAAAGGCGCCTTCATGTACGTGGTGAAGTCGGGCCGTGTCGCGATCTCCATCCGCGGCAATACCGTCGAGGCGGTGAACCCCGGCGGCACCTTCGGCGAGATGGCCCTCGTCGACCAGTCGCCGCGCACCGCCACCGCGATCGCCGAGACGGAATGCGAGCTGCTGCAGTTCGACCGCTCCGCGCTCCTCGAGGCGGTGAAGGCGCAACCCGCATTCGCCATGGCGATGCTGCGCGCGGTAACGGAGCGGCTGCGCTACATGAACGCCCAGCTCGGCTGAAACCGCCGGGCGTAGTCCGTCCGGACCTGTCCAGCCCCACCACGGGGCTCACGCCGCTCGTGTCGTATGGATGCCTTGGCTTTGCCTGCCAGGCCCCATCATGCCTTCGAGCCTCTTTCGCACCGGACACAACTGCTGCGCGGTCGCGCGGGCCGCCCGCTCGGCGCTGCTGGTGGACGGTGAAGCGTACTTCGAGGCGTTCCGCCGCGCCGCGGAGCGCGCCGAGCGCTCGATCCTCATCCTCGCGTGGGACTTCGACAGCCGCGCCGCGGTGCGCTTCGACGACCGGGGACGGGCGCTCGAGAGCATCGGCGAGTTCCTGAACGCTCTCGCCAAGCGCCGCCGCGCGCTTCGCATCCGCATCCTCGACTGGGACTATCCGATGGTGTTCGGGACTGACCGGGAGTTCCCGCCGATCTACGGCATCGAGTGGAAGCCGCACAAGCGGATCGCGTTCCGCTACGACGACACCAATCCGGTCGCGGGATCCCATCACCAGAAGATCGTCGTGATCGACGACAAGCTCGCGTTCGCCGGCGGCTTGGACCTCACCAACCGGCGCTGGGACACGCCTCGCCACGCGCCGGGCGATCCGCGCCGCACGTTCAACGGCGAACCCTACCCGCCGTTCCATGACGCGATGGTTGCGGTGGACGGCGAGGCCGCGCGGGAGCTCTCGCGCACGGCTCGCGAGCGCTGGCGCCGGGCGACCGGCGAATCGCTCGAGGCCGCTGCGACCGATACCGATCCCTGGCCGCCGGGGATGCGGGCCGACATCGAGGACGTGTCGGCCGCGATTTCCTGCACCATGCCGCCTGGCAACGGCGAAGAGGGGGTGCGCCATGTCGAGGCGCTCTACCTCGACATGATCGAGCGCGCGCGGGACTACATCTACATCGAGAACCAGTACTTCACGTCGCACCGCGTCGGAGCGGCGCTCGCCGCCCGGTTGGCGCGGCCCGACGGGCCCGAGATCGTGCTCGTCACGCGGCTCCTGAGCCACGGGTGGCTCGAGGAGGCGACCATGCACGTGCTGCGCACGCGCCTGGTGCGCGAGCTGCGGGCCGCCGACCGCCATGGGCGGTTCCAGGCCTTTTACCCCCATGTCGACGGGCTCGCCGAAGGCACTTGCATCGACCTGCACTCGAAGCTGATGGTAGTGGACGACGAGTGGCTGCGGGTGGGCTCCTCGAACCTCAGCAACCGTTCCATGGGCATGGATACGGAGTGCGACGTGACGCTCGAGGCGCGCGGCGAGGAGCCCATTTCCCGGTCCATCCGTAGGCTGCGCGACGGGTTGCTCGCGGAGCACCTGGGGGTTGAACGGGAGGCGGTGGAGCGCGCGATCGGGCGCCGGGGCGCCATGGCCCGCGCCATCGCGAAGCTCTCCCACGGGGCGCGGCGCCTCGAGGTGCTCGAAGCCGCCGAGGCGCCGGAGACGGCACTCACCCTCGCCGCCGTGGCGGATCTCGAGCGTCCCATCCCCCTCGATACGCTCGTACGGGAGATCTCGGCGGTTGCCCCCGAGGAGCACGACAAGCCCCATCGGGGAGCGCTCGCCGGGATCGCCGTCGCCGTGATCGCCCTCGTGCTCGCGTGGCGCTACACGCCGCTCGCGCACCTGGTGAGCGCGGATCGGGCGATGGGATGGGCCGACGCTTTCGCCGGCCATTGGTGGGCGCCCCTCGTCGTCGTGGCCGCGTACATGCCCGCGATACTCGTCATGTTCCCGCGCTGGATGATCACGCTCGCCGCGGTGTTCGCGTTCGGGCCCTGGCTGGGGTTCCTCTACGGGCTCACCGGAATGCTGCTCGCCGCCGTGGCGAGCTACCTGCCCGGACGGCTCGCGCGCAGGGATACGGTGCGCCGCCTCGCGGGCCGGCGCCTGAACCGGCTGAGCGACGTGCTGCGCCGCCGCGGCGTGCTCGCGGTGGCGGTCGTGAAGCTGGTGCCCGTGGCGCCCTTCGCCGTCGTGAACTTCGTGATGGGCGCGATGCGCATCCGCTTCCGCCAGTTCATCCTGGGCTCCTTCATCGGCATCCTGCCCGGCATGCTCGCGGCGACGGTGCTGAGCGACCAGGTGGCCGGCGCGCTCGGGGACCCGTCGCGCATCAACATGTGGCTGGTGGGCGGCGCGCTCTTCGTGCTGGCAGCACTCGCCTTCGGAGGCCAGCGCTGGCTCCGGCGCCAGAAGCACTGAGGCGCCCATGGCGCGGATGCGCATCGCGACGTACAACATCCACTGCGGCATCGGCCGCGACGGGCGCTTTTCCGAGCGGCGCATCCTCGAGGTCCTGCGGGAGATCGACGCCGACGTGGTGGCGCTGCAGGAAGTCGAGTCGCGCGCGAGCGGCATCGACATGCTCGCCTGGCTCGCGCGGGAAACGGGGATGGACGCGGTCGCGGGCGCGACCTTGTCCCGCGGGGACGGCCATTACGGCAATGGGCTGCTCTCGCGCCACCCGATCACCGCGACGCGCCAGGTCGACCTCACCTTCGGGCGGCGCGAGCCCCGCGGCGCGATTGCAGCCGACATCGAATGCCCGGGACGTCCGCTGAAAGTGGTGGCAACGCACCTGGGCCTGAGGCCCGCGGAACGACGAGCGCAGGTGGAGCGGCTGCTGGCGCTGTTCAACTGGCGCGACGACGAGCCGGCGGTGCTACTGGGGGACCTGAACGAGTGGTTCCTCTGGGGACGGCCGCTGCGGCGCCTGCACCGCCACTTCGAGGAGACGCCGGCGTGCGCCACCTTCCCTTCGTACATGCCGATCTTCGCACTCGACCGCGTCTGGGCCCACCCGGGGTCGCTGCTGCGCGGCGTGGCCGTGAACGACAGCGTGCGCGCCCGCGCGGCGTCCGACCACCTGCCGCTGGTGGCGACGCTGGAGCTCAGGGAGTGAAAACGCCCGCTTGCGCGGGCGCGGGGATCAGCTTTCGCCTTCGAGGAAGCTTCGCAGCTTCTCCGAGCGCGAGGG
>JAAOZZ010000464.1 GCA_012274175.1 Betaproteobacteria bacterium | reverse complement strand
GGCGCCCGTCGGCTCGGAGGCGGGTGGGGAAGGCTCGGGACTCATGAAAGACGTTTCTGCCACCAGAGGGCCTTGTCGCGCAAGTCCTCCTCGTCGAGGCCCGTGAGCCGGCGCTGGGCGAGGCGCGCGCGCCCGGCGATCCAGACGTCGCTCACGTGCTCCCGCCCGGCGGCGTACGCGAGGTGCGACACCGGGTCGAAGCACGGCAGCGTCTCGAGGGAGGAAAGTTCCACCGCGGCCAGGTCGGCCCATTTGCCGGGCACGATGGAGCCGGTGTGCGCGTCGATCCCGAGTGCCCGGGCGCCGTCGAGCGTGGCCATCTCCAGGGCCTCGAAGGCGTTCAGCGTGCTCGCCTCCCCGCTCATCACCTTGGCAAGCAGCGCGGCAGAGCGCATCTCCGTCAGCAGGTCCAGGCGATTGTTGCTCGCCGCCCCGTCGGTGCCCACGCCCACGCGGATGCCCCGCTCGCGCATCTGCGCCACGGGGGCGATGCCGCTCGCAAGCTTGAGGTTGGACGAGGGGCAATGGGCCACGCTCACGCCTTCGCGGGCCATGAAGTCCAACTCGTCCTGGTCGAGGTGTATCGCGTGCACGGCGATCAGCCGCGGGCCCACCAGTCCCAGGCGGCGCAGGCGCTCGAGGGGACGCACGCCGTGCTCCGCGAGACCCTCGGCCACCTCGGCGCCGGTCTCGTGGACGTGGATATGGATCGGCACGTCCAGCTCCTCGGCCAACACGGCGATGCGCCGCAGCGTCTCGTCGGACACGGTGTACGGCGCGTGGGGCGCGAGGCAGAACGTGAGCAGCGGCTCGCCCTGGTAGGCGTCCCGCGTGGCAAGCCCCTTCTGCAGGTACGCCGTCGCATCGGCGGCATAGGCGCTCGGGAACTCGAGGGCGATCACCCCGAGCGCGGATCGCATTCCCGCCCGCAGCGCCGCGCGGGCCGTCGCCTCGGGGAAGAAATACATGTCGTTCACGCAGGTGATGCCGCCCCGCAGCATCTCCGCCATCGCGAGCAGGCTCCCGTCGTGCACGAATCCGTCGCCCACGTGGCGCGACTCCGCCGGCCAGATGTGATCGCGCAGCCATGTCATGAGGGGAAGGTCGTCGGCGATTCCGCGCATGAGCGTCATCGCGGCATGGCAATGCAGGTTCACCAGCCCGGGAATGAGCGCGTGGCGGTCGAGCCGGACGACCTCGCGGGCGTCGAAGCGCCCCAGGGCCTGCGCCGTGGGCTCGATCGCGGCGATGCGTCCGTCGCGCACTGCGACCGCGTGATCGTGCAGGACCACATGGGGTTCGACGGGCACCACGTGCGCGGCGCAGATCAGGGTGTCGACGGCTTCCATGGCGGCGGCGTTGGAACAAAAAACCCCGCCGGAGCGGGGTTTTCCGAAGGGTCGGAAGGGCTTACTGGTGGACGCCCTTGAATTCGATGTCCACGCGGCGGTTCTTCTGGCGTCCTTCCTTGGTCTTGTTGGTCGCCACCGGCTGGGTCTCGCCCTTGCCGATCGTGGTGACCTTCGCGGCCGGGAAGCCCTTGCTGACCAGGTACGCCTTCACCGCGGCGGCGCGGCGTTCGGAGAGTTTCTGGTTGTAGTGCTCGGTGCCGATCGAGTCGGTATGGCCCGTCGCGATCACCATCTCGATGTCCATGCCGCGAATCTTCTCGAGGGCGGCGTCGATGCTGCGCCGGCCGTCGGGACGCACCACCGATTTGTCGAAGTCGAAGAGCGCGTCGGCCTGGATCACGATCGCTTCGCGCACGGATTGCGGCGCGGGCTTGGCCGGTTCGGCCACGGGCGCCGGGGTGGGCGCGGGAGCGGCGCTGGGGGACTCGGAAGGCGCCGGAGCCGGAGTGGATACCTTCATGGGGCCGCCGCATTCCGGCAGCACGCGACCGGAGGTCAGGACGCAGTTGCCCGAGGCGTCCCGCACGGCGTGGCCGGAGGCATCCTCGAGAACGGGCAAGGGGTCGGCATAAGCGGAGGCCGCAGCGAGCGCGAACAGTGCGCAGCCGAGCGTTAGCGTCGAGGAAATCTTCATATTCGGAACTCCCAAGAGGATTTGGATGGTTGTTTTGCCGCTCTGTGAGGCTCACCGCCCGAAAAACTGCTCACGACATGATACACAAACGGCCCTTGCCTTCACAACACAAAGTGGGGATTTGCGCAACATCAAGCCCATTCGGCGTTGCGCGTCCGCCACAAGTGCTATGACCACGCCCGGCGTTGGAAAGTGCCCGGCCGATGTGCTAGAATTTACGTTTGCCGTTCCCGTAATTATAATATAAAAACAAGTACTTAGAACGCACCTGGCGGCGCCGCACCGCCGGCCGCCCAGACCAGGAGCTCTCGAGTCGCCCATGGAACAATTCGCCAAAGAAACCCACCCCATCAGCCTCGAGCAGGAGATGCGCCGCTCGTACCTCGATTACGCCATGAGCGTGATCGTCGGCAGGGCGCTTCCCGACGTGCGCGACGGCCTGAAACCCGTCCATCGCCGGGTGCTCTTCGCGATGCACGAGCTGTCGAACGACTGGAACAAGGCCTACAAGAAGTCGGCGCGCATCGTGGGCGACGTCATCGGCAAGTACCACCCCCACGGAGACACGGCCGTCTACGACACCATCGTGCGCATGGCGCAGGACTTCAGCCTGCGCTACCCGCTGGTGGACGGCCAGGGCAATTTCGGCAGCGTCGACGGCGACAACGCCGCGGCCATGCGCTACACCGAGATCCGCATGGCGAAGATCGCCCACGAGCTGCTGGGCGACCTCGACAAGGAGACCGTCGACTTCGGGCCCAACTACGACGGCAGCGAGTCGGAGCCGCTGATCCTTCCGGCGCGCTTCCCGAACCTCCTCGTGAACGGCTCCTCGGGCATCGCCGTGGGCATGGCGACCAACATCCCGCCCCACAACCTGGTGGAAGTGATCGACGCCTGCCTCACGCTGCTCGCAAATCCCGAGACCACTGTCGACGAGCTCATCCGGATCGTGCAGGCGCCGGACTTTCCCACCGCGGGGATCATCTACGGCCTCGCCGAGCTGCAGGAAGGCTATCGCACCGGGCGCGGCCGGGTGGTCATGCGCGCGCGCACCCACATCGAAGACCTGGAACGCGGCGGCCGGCAGGCGATCATCATCGACGAGCTGCCCTACCAGGTGAACAAGGCGCAGCTCCTCATCCGCATCGGCGAGATGGTGCGCGAGAAGCGCCTCGAAGGCATCGCGGACCTGCGCGACGAGTCCGACAAGTCGGGCATGCGCGCGGTGATCGAGCTCAAGCGCGGCGAGGTGGCCGAGATCGTGCTGAACAACCTGTACAAGCTCACGCAGATGCAGGAGACGTTCGGCATGAACATGGTCGCGCTCGTCGACGGCCAGCCGAAGCTGCTCAACCTGCGCCAGTTCCTGGACGCGTTCCTGCGCCACCGGCGGGAGGTCGTGACCCGGCGCACGGTGTTCGACCTGCGCAAGGCGCGCGAACGGGGCCACGTGCTCGAGGGACTCGCCGTGGCGCTGTCCAATGTGGACGAGGTGATCGCGATCATCAAGGCGGCGGCGACGCCCGCGGCCGCGAAGGGCGAGCTCATGGGACGGGATTGGCGCTCGACGCTGGTGGAGGAGATGCTCGCGCGCGCGACCGCCGAGCAGTTCCGCCCCGAGGCGCTGCCCAAGGAATTCGGCCTGGTGGCCGGCGCGGCCCCCGGCGCCTCCTCCTCCTATCGACTGTCCGACGTGCAGGCCCAGCGCATCCTCGAGATGCAGCTGCAGCGCCTGACGGGCCTGGAGCAGGACAAGATCCTCTCCGAGTACCGCGAGGTCATCGCCGCGATCGAGGACCTGCTCGACATCCTCGCCCGCCCGGAGCGCGTGACGGCCATCATCGCGGGCGAGCTCGCGGAGATCAAGCGCGAGTTCGGCGACAAGCGCCGCAGCGAGATCGTGGTGAACGGCCAGGACCTGCAGATCGAGGACCTGATCGCGCGCGAGAACGTGGTGGTCACGCTCTCGCACACGGGCTACATCAAGAGCCAGCCGCTGGACGAGTATCGCTCGCAGAAGCGCGGGGGGCGCGGCAAGCAGGCCACCACCACCAAGGAAGACGACTTCGTCGAGAAGCTCTTCATGGCGAGCACCCATGACTACGTGCTGTGCTTCTCGAACAAGGGCAAGGCGTACTGGCTCAAGGTCTACGAGGTCCCGCAGGGCAGCCGCTCGAGCCGGGGCAAGCCGATCGTGAACCTGCTCAAGATGGAGGAGGACGAGCGCATCAACGCGATCCTCCCGGTGGCCGAGTTCCGCGACGATTGCTACGTCTTCTTCGCGACCCAGGAGGGCGTGGTCAAGAAGACGGCCCTGTCGGAATACTCGCGCCCGCGTCCCTCCGGAATCATCGCCGTCGACCTGGACGAGGGCGATCGCCTCATCGGCGTGGCGGTGACCGACGGCAAGCACGACGTGATGCTCTTCTCCGACGAGGGCAAGGCGGTGCGCTTCGACGAAAACGACGTCCGTCCGATGGGCCGCGGGGCGCGGGGCGTGCGCGGCATGAACCTCGCGAAAGGCGGCAAGGTGATCGCGCTGCTGGTGGCGGAAAACGAGCAGCAGAGCGTGCTCACCGCCACCGAGAACGGCTACGGCAAGCGCACCTCCATCGTCGAGTACACGCGGCACGGCCGCGGCACCCAGGGGATGATCGCGATCCACACTTCCGAGCGCAACGGCAAGGTCGTGGCCGCCACGCTCGCCGCCGCCGAGGACGAGATCATGCTGATCACCTCGGGCGGCGTGCTGATCCGCATGCGCGTGAACGAGATCCGCGAGATGGGCCGCTCGACGCAGGGCGTGACGCTCATCAACCTCGCCGGGGGCGAGAAGCTCTCCGGGCTGCAGACCATCATGGACCGGGACGACGAGAACGGGGAGAACGGCAACGGCGGCAACGGCGGCAACGGCCACAGCCACGGCAACGGCAACGGCAGCGCGACCGGCCTCGAGGAAAGCGCCGGCGGCAACGGCAACGCTATCGAAAGCGGCCTAGGGGAAGGCGACGACGGCGACGGCGACATCCCGGGCGAAGGCGGCGCGAATGGCGACGGCACCGCGCATTAAGCCCTCCGAGCGCATCTTCAATTTCGGCGCCGGGCCGGCCACGATGCCGGTGGAGGTGCTGGAGAAGGCGAAGGGGGAGCTGGTCAACTGGCACGAGGCCGGCATGTCCGTGATGGAGATGAGCCATCGCGGCAAGGAGTTCGTGGCGATCGCCGCCGAGGCCGAAGCGGACCTGCGCAAGTTGGCCGCCATCCCGGCGAGCCACAAGGTGCTCTTCCTGCAAGGCGGGGCCACGATGCAGTTTTCCGCGGTGCCCATGAACCTGCTGCGCGGCGGCAAGCGGGCCGACTTCGTGAACACCGGCGAGTGGTCGAAGAAGGCCATCGCCGAGGCGGGCAAGTACTGCGAGGCCCGCGTGGTGGCCTCGAGCGAGGACCGCAACTTCACCTACGTCCCGAAGCAGTCGACGTGGAAGCGCTCGCCGGATGCGGCCTACCTGCACATCTGCTCCAACGAGACCATCGGCGGGGTCGAGTACCACTGGACGCCGGACACGGGCGAGGTGCCCCTGGTTGCGGACATGTCCTCCCACATCCTGTCGCGCCCCCTCGATGTCGCGCGCTATGGCCTGATCTATGCCGGCGCGCAGAAGAACATCGGTCCCGCGGGACTGGTGGTGGTCATCGTGCGCGAGGACCTCATCGGGCACGCGCTGCCGGACACGCCCAACGTCCTGGACTACCGGCTGCAATCCGACGCCGACTCGATGCTGAACACGCCGCCCACGTTTTCGCTGTACCTGGCGGGGCTCACGTTCAAGTGGCTGCTCGAGCGCGGCGGGCTCGCGGGCATCGAGCAGGTGAACATCCGCAAGGCGGCGCTCCTCTACGGCTACCTCGATTCCCAGGATTTCTACTCGAACCCGGTCGCGAAGGAGGACCGCTCGCGCATGAACGTTCCGTTCACGCTGCGCGACGCTTCCCTTGACGCCGCCTTCCTCGCCGAGGCCGAGGCGCGGGGCCTGTCCCAGCTGAAGGGACACCGTTCCGTGGGGGGCATGCGCGCCTCGATCTACAACGCGATGCCGCTGGAAGGCGTGGAGGCACTCGTCGCCTTCATGGAAGAATTCCGCAAGAAGCGCGGCTAGGGGCGCGGGGCGTGACGTACCGCATCGCCGTGTACAACGCGATTTCCGCGCGGGGACTCGAGCGCTTCCCCGCCGGGGCCTACGCCGTGGGCAAGGCCCTCGCCGATCCCGACGCCATCCTGCTGCGATCCCACGTCCTGCAGCCCGGCGAGATCCCGCCCTCGGTGAAGGCGATCGGGCGCGCGGGCGCCGGCGTGAACAACATACCGGTGGAAGAGATGACGCGCCGCGGCATTCCCGTCTTCAACGCTCCCGGCGCCAATGCGAACGCGGTGAAGGAGCTGGTGCTGGCCGCCATGCTGATCGCCGCCCGCAACCTCGTGCCCGCCGTGCAGTACGTGCAGGGCCTTTCCGCCGGCGGCGATTTCGACCGGCGCGTGGAGGACGGCAAGAAGCAATTCGCGGGCTTCGAGCTGCCGGGGCGCACGCTCGGCGTGGTGGGGCTGGGCGCCGTCGGCGGCCTGCTCGCCGACACCGCGCTCAGGCTCGGCATGAAAGTGCTGGGATACGACCCCGAGATCACCGTGGACAACGCGTGGCGCCTCCCGGCGTCGGTGCGCCGCGCGGCCTCCATCGAGGAAGTGCTGAAGGGCTCGGATTTCGTGAGCCTGCACGTTCCGCTCAACGCCCATACGCGCAACCTCCTCGACGCGCCCCGGCTCGCGGCCGCGCGCCGCGGACTGGTGCTGCTCAACTTCGCGCGCGACGCGGTGGTGGACGAGGACGCCGTGCTCGCCTGCCTCGAGGAAAAGCGGCTGAAGGCGTACATCTGCGATTTCCCGAGCCCGCGCCTGCAGGGGCGCGCCGGCGTCGTGGCGCTGCCGCACCTGGGAGCGTCCACCGCGGAGGCCGAGGAGAATTGCGCGCTCATGGTGGCGGAGCAGTTGCGCGAATTCCTCGAGCAGGGCGCGATCCGCAATTCGGTGAATTTTCCCAGCGTGGAGATGGCGCGCGAATCGGCGCATCGCATCGCGATCGCCAACGCGAACGTGCCCAACATGGTGGGACAGATTTCGACTACGATGGCGCAGGCCGGCCTCAACATCCACAACATGGTCAACAAATCGCGAGGGGAGATGGCGTACACGCTGGTCGACCTCGACAGCGCCGCCGACCCGCAGGTGGTCGCGCGCATCGCGCGCATCCCGGGCGTGCTGTCGATCCGCAGCGTCGAATCCGTTCCCGGAAGCGCGCCATGAGCGGCACGCCCCAGCCCGGCGAGATCGAGCGCCTGCGCGAGGCGATCGATCGCGTCGACGACCGCATCCTCGAGAGCCTGAACGAGCGCGCGCGGCTTGCGCGGGCGATCGGCACCCTCAAGGCGGGCCAGGCGTACCGGCCCGAGCGCGAAGCGCAGGTGCTGCTGCGGGTGAAGGAGCGAAACCCCGGCCCGCTCTCCTCCGAGACCGCCGCACTCCTCTTCCGCGAGATCATGTCCGCGTGCCTCGCGCTCGAGCGCCCCATCACCGTGGCCTACCTGGGGCCGCGCGGCACCTTCAGCGAGAAGGCCGCGCTCAAGCATTTCGGCCTCGCGGCCGAGGCGCTGGCTGAGCCGTCGATCGACGAGGTCTTCCGCGCGGTCGAGTCCGGCGCGGCCGACTTCGGCGTGGTGCCGGTGGAGAATTCCACGGAAGGCGCCGTGGGCCGCTCCCTGGACCTCATGCCCCAGACGCCGATGAAGGTGTGCGGAGAGGTGATCGTGCGCATCCACCACAACCTCATGGCCCGGACGCCGCCCGGCGACTTCAAGGACATCCGCCGCGTGTTCTCCCACGGGCAATCCCTCGCGCAGTGCCACGAGTGGCTGAACCTGCACGTGCCCAACGCCGAGCGCGTGGCGGTGTCGAGCAACGCCGAGGCCGCGCGCAGGGCCGCCGAGGAGCCGGGCGCGGCGGCGGTCGCGGGCGACATGGCCGCGGAGCACTACGGCCTCGCGATCCTCGCGGCCAACATCGAGGACGAGCCCAACAACACGACCCGCTTCCTGGTGCTGGGCGACTACGAGCCGAAGGCCACGGGCCGGGACAAGACCTCCATGGTGCTCTCGGCGCGCAACCGAGCGGGCGCGGTGTACGAGATGCTCACGCCCTTCGCCACGCGCGGCGTGTCGATGACCAAGTTCGAGTCGCGCCCGTCCCGCGTGGCCCTCTGGGAATACCTCTTCTTCGTCGACATCGAGGGGCATCGCGGCGATGGCAACGTCGCCGCGGCAATCGAGGAGGTGGCGGGCATCGCCGGCTACCTCAAGGTGCTCGGCTCCTATCCCATGGCGGTGATCTGATGGACGGCCGGCGCACCGGGGGCCCCGGGGACCTCGCGCCCGCGAACGTGCGCGCCATCGCGCCCTACGTCCCGGGCAAGCCCATCGCGGAGACCGCGCGCGAGCTGGGATTGCGCGAGGCCGATATCCTCAAGATGGCTTCCAACGAGAACCCGCTGGGCTCCTCGCCCCGGGCGATCGCCGCGATCCGGGGAGCGCTCGATGCGCTGCACTACTATCCCGACGGCAGCGGCTTCGAGCTGAAGGCGGTGCTCGCGCGCAAGCTTGCCGTGCGGCCGGAGAACATCGTGCTCGGCAACGGCTCCAACGACGTGCTCGAGCTCGCGGCGCGCGCTTTCCTCACCGCGCCGGACTCCGCGGTGTACTCGCAGCACGCGTTCATGGTGTACCCGCTCGCGATCCAGGCGATTGGGGCCACGGCGATTGAAGTTCCCGCGCGCGCCTATGGCGCCGACCTCGAGGCGATCGGGCGCGCGGTGCGCCCCGGCACGAAGATGGTGTTCCTCGCCAACCCGAACAACCCCACCGGCACCTTCGCGCCGTGGGCCGATGTGCGGGCTTTCATCGGGCGCGTCCCGCGGGACGTGCTCGTGGTGCTCGACGAAGCGTACGGCGAATACCTCCCCGACGCGCTGCGCTCGCCTTCGCCGGCATGGCTCGCGGACTTTCCCAACCTCGTGGTGGCGCGCACGCTGTCCAAGGCCTACGGGCTCGCGGGATTGCGCGTCGGATACGGGCTCGCGCACCCGGAGGTCGCGGAGGTCATGAACCGCGTGCGCCAGCCGTTCAACGTGAACCAACTGGCGATGGTGGCGGCCTGCGCGGCGCTCGACGATGAAGCGTTCATCGAGCAAAGCCGCCGCGTGAACGCCGACGGACTCGTGCAGCTCGCGCGCGGCTTCGAGCGGCTCGGGCTCGAGTTCATTCCTTCCGTGGGCAACTTCATCACCGTGCGCGTGGGCGACGCCGCCCGCGTCTACGATCATCTGCTGCGCGAGGGCGTCATCGTGCGTCCCCTGGCCGGATACGGCATGCCGGAGCACCTGCGGGTCACGGTCGGCCTGCCGGAGCACAACGCGCGCTTCCTCGCCGCCCTCGAGCGCGCGCTGGCGCGCGCCTGACGCCCATGCGCCGCCTGAAGAGCGTCGCGATGATTGGCGTGGGCCTGGTCGGCGGCTCCCTGGCGCTCGCCGCGCGGCGCGCCGGCGCCGTCGGCTCGGTGGTGGGCTTCGACCGGGACCGCGAAGTGCTCGAGCGCGCGCTATCCCTGGGCGTGATCGACCGCGCGGCCGATTCCGTGTCCGAAGCGGCTTCCGGCGCCGAGCTCGTGGTGCTCGCGGTGCCGGTGCGCTCCGCCGGCCCCGTGCTCCACGACGTGGGCCTCGCGTTGGGCGCGGAGGCCGTGGTGACCGACGTGGGGAGCACGAAGGACGAGGTGGTACGCATCGCGCGCGAGGAGCTGCGCGAGCGCTTCGCGCGTTTCGTCCCCGGCCATCCGATCGCGGGCCGCGAGACGAGCGGCGTCGAGGCCGCGATCCCGGACCTCTTCCGCGGCGCGCGCGTGGTGCTGACACCCGTCGCGCAGACCGCCCCGGACGCCCTCGCGCTCGTGCGCGAGCTCTGGGAGGCGGTCGGCGGCCGCGTCGCCACGCTCGCGCCCGGCGCCCACGACCGCATCTTCGCCGCCGTGAGCCACCTGCCCCATATCCTTTCCTTCGCGCTGGTGTCGGAAATCGCCGCGCGCGAGAACGCCGCGGAGCTGCTCGGCTTCGCCGCCGGGGGATTCCGCGACTTCACGCGCATCGCGGCGAGCTCCCCCGAGATGTGGCGCGACATCGCGCTGCAGAACCGTGCGGCGATCCTCGCGGAGATCGATCGCTTCGAGGCGCGACTCGCCGTCTTCCGCGCGTTGATCGAGAAAGGCGAGGGGCCGGGGC
>JAAOZZ010000463.1 GCA_012274175.1 Betaproteobacteria bacterium | reverse complement strand
CTTCCTCGCCCGCGGCGCGGCGGTGGTGGGGCTCGACCTGGATGCCGGGGTGGCGGCGCTCGATTCGCGCGCGGACTACCTCGGCATCGCGTGCGACGTGACCGATGCGGCGCAGGTGGACAGCGCGCTGGAGGATGCCGCTCGCGCCTTCGGCGGGCTCGACATGGTGGTGCTCAACGCCGGCGTCTTCCCGGGGGGGCAGCGAATCGCCTCCCTCGCGGATGGCGAATGGAGGCGCGTGATGCGGGTGAACCTGGACGCGAACCTGGCGTTGCTTCGCGAGGCCCACCCGTTGCTCAAGCTCGCGCCCCGCGGCGGGCGAGTCGTGGTGATGGGATCGAAGAACGTTCCCGCGCCCGGACCGGGGGCCGGCGCGTACTCCGCGTCGAAGGCCGCGCTCACGCAGCTCGCGCGCGTGGCGGCGCTGGAATGGGGTGCGGACGGGATCCGCGTCAACACCCTGCATCCCAACGCCGTATTCGATACGGGCATCTGGACCGACGAGGTGTTGGCCGAGCGCGCGAAGCACTACGGGATGACGGTTGCGGACTATCGGAAGAACAACGTGCTGCGGGTGGAAGTGTCCAGCCGCGACGTGGCCGAGCTTGCGGCCGAGATGTGCGGAGCCCTGTTCGCCAAGACCACCGGAGCCCAATTGCCGGTGGATGGCGGCAACGATCGCGTGATCTAGGGCGCCCGCCCGGGCGGCCTTGCGGGGGAGTGCTGCAACGCAGCATGAGGGGCCCATTCCCCTCGCGACACTTCCGAGTTTACATTCAGTCTTCGCTGTAAGCCATTGAAATAGCTGCATTTCAAGGGCTATAAACTCCATCGAAAACCAGAGCTAACCCTTTGTAGCACAAGCAAAAATTGCCTTAATTTTCCCTTGACTCACTGTAGACGGATCACTACAGTGTGCGGAAGTGGGAAAACGTGGGAGAAACGGTGTTTCAGGGGGCAAACCAGATCAACCTTGACGCGAAGGGCCGCATGGCGGTGCCCACGCGCGCTCGCGATCCCCTGACTCAGGGGGGGACGGTGAAGTTAGTGCTCACCGCACACCCCGACAGCTGCCTGCTCCTGTATCCGGCACCCGCATGGGAGCCGATCCGTACCCAGGTCATGTCGTTCCCGAGCCTCGACCGCCAGGCGAGCCTGTGGAAGCGGCTGCTCGTGGGTTTCGCTCAGGAAGTCGAGCCCGACGGCGCCGGCCGCCTGCTGATCCCTCCGGAGCTGCGCGCGTTCGCGAAGATCGCGCGCCAGGTGATGCTCGTCGGGCAGGGCAGCCATTTCGAAATCTGGGATCTCGAGTCGTGGAACCAGCAGCTCGAGACCCTGAGGTCCGGAGGCAATCCCAGCCTGCCTCCGGGGATGGAGAACTTCTCTCTGTGACGCGGCCGACGACCCTGGGTCCGAAGCCGCTCCACCAGGAGAGCGCAGGCCCAGCGTCGACTCCCTTCCCCCGTGAGTGAGGTCTCCCATGTCCCGGTCCTTCTCGAAGAAGCAATTGCTGCCCTCAACGTCCGTGAAGACAAAACCTATGTCGATGGCACCTTTGGCCGCGGCGGGCACAGCGCGGCCCTCCTCGCCCGTCTCGGTGTTCGCGGAAGACTTCTCGCTTTTGATCAGGACCCCGCGGCGATTTCGTCTCGTGCGATCGAAGATCCGCGTCTTGAGCTGATCCACGGGAGGTTCTCGACGATGCAAGAGGCGCTCGCAGCGCGCGGCATCCGCCATGTGGCGGGCGTGCTTCTCGACCTGGGCGTGTCCTCGCCCCAGCTCGAGGAGGCCGCGCGCGGCTTCAGCTTCGCGCGGGACGGCCCGCTCGACATGCGCATGGACCCCACGAGCGGCGAGACAGCCGCCGAATGGCTCACGCGCGCCGACGAAAAAGAAATCAGGGAGGTGATCTTCGCTCATGGGGAAGAACGGTTTGCTAAATCGATTGCAGCAGCGATTGTTGCGGCAAGGGGCCGCGAACCTCTCCGGACCACCCGGCAACTTGCCGAGATCGTGGGTCGCGCGGTTCGCACGCGCGAGCCGGGCCAGCACCCGGCGACCCGTACCTTTCAGGCTCTTCGGATTCACCTCAATCAAGAGCTTGAAGAGCTGGAGGTGACGCTGCCCCGCGCGGTGGCGATCCTCGAGCCGGGCGGACGCCTCGCGGTGGTGAGCTTCCATTCGCTGGAGGACCGCATCGTGAAGAACTTCATCCGCGGCCGCTCGACCGCGGACCACCTGCCGCGGGGAGTCCCCGTGCGCGCCGCCGAGCTGCCGATCCCGGAGCTGCGCCCCATCGGGGGCGCGGTGAAGCCGTCGGAGGAAGAGATCCGGCGCAATCCCCGCGCGCGCAGCGCCGTGCTGCGGGTGGCCGAGAAGGTGCATTGACGATGGCGCGGGTGAACGCCCTCCTGCTCGCGCTGATCGTGGCCTGCGCCCTCGGCGTGGTCACCTCCCAGGACAAGGCGCGCATGCGCTTCGGCGACCTCGAAGGCGAGCAGGACAAGGCCAAGAAGCTCGACGAGGAATGGACCCAGCTGCAGCTCGAGCAGAGCACCTGGGCCACGAACCAGCGCGTGGACGCGATCGCGTCCCGGCAGCTCGGCATGCGCGCGCCCGATCCCGACACGACGGTCATCATCGGCGAGGACGGGAAGGCGGTGGGGTCGCGCTCGTGAAGTACGAGAAACGCACGCCGCAGCTTCGCCTCAAGCTCGAGGGCTGGCGCTCGCGCCTGGTGCTGATGGTGGCCATGGCAGGCTTCGCCCTGCTCGCGGGCCGGGCTTTCTACCTGCAGGGGATGCACACCGGGTTCCTCCAGGCCAAGGGCGAGGCGCGCTACGGGCGCGTGATCGAGATGCCCGCCTCCCGCGGACCGGTCACCGATCGCAACGGGCAGCCGCTCGCCATCTCCACGCCCGTGGAGTCCATCTGGACCAGCCCCGAGGACGTGGACTCACTGCCCGAGGCCGACATGGTCGTGAGCTATCACGGTCTGCCGCAGCTCGAGGACTGGGGCCCGTACTTGAAGAAGCTCGCCAGCAAGGCGAAGAAGGTGCTGATCGTCAGCGTGTGCAACCCCGAGAACTGGGGCTTCACCGCCGTGCGATGGCTGGGGAAGCTGCGAGGAATCAGCGATTTCGAGCCGCCGCCCGTATGGCATAAAGAAGTGCTCGGCCCGGCGCTCTGGGAGCTCGGACGCGTGCGCGAGCACGTGTTCTTCGACTGCCCGTGGT
>JAAOZZ010000462.1 GCA_012274175.1 Betaproteobacteria bacterium | reverse complement strand
TCCCTCTCCCAAGGGAGAGGGAACGTGTGCGTTGGCGCACCGACCGCCGGTTGCGTAAAGCCTAGCTTGGGGCACTCGAGCAAAGGAAATGCCCCATGATGAATCACAAGGCCCTGCTGGCCGGCGCGATGTTCGCATCCCTTGCCGGCCTGGCGCTCCCGTCCCGCGCGGACATCTATACCGACGCCTATTACCCCGCGCAGCGCGCGGAGCATTTCGAAGTCCGCGCCGGTTACGTCGTGGTCCCGGGCGTGTGGGTACGGCACGACGGCAAGCAGGAGTGGATCGCCGGCCATTACGTCACCGCACGCCAGGGCTATCACTACGAGCGCGATCGCGGAGTGCAGCACGCCAACAGCGAGTGGACGATGGTGCGCGGCGGCTGGTTACTCGACACCGATGGGGATGAAGTCCCGGACCGCACGGACAATCATCCGAACGATTCCCGCATGCGATAGGAAGCGTCGACTCGCCATGTGTGATGGCGCACCGACCGCCCGCTCCGCGAAGCCTAGATTGCATACTCACTCCAAGGAGACACTCCATGCCGAATCACAAGATCCTGCTGGCCGGCGCGATGGTCGCGTCCTTCGCCGGCATGTCGCTCCCGTCCTACGCGGATATCTACGTGAGCATCGATCCCCCCGCGAATCGGGTGGAGCATTTCGAGCCCCGCTCCGGTTACGCCGTGGTACCGGGCGTTTGGGAGTATCGCAACGGCAAGCACGAGTGGGTCGGCGGCCACTATGTCGCCGCGCGCAAGGGCTACCACTATGAAGGCGACCGCTGGGTGCAACGCCACGGCAACCAGTGGACGATGCAGCACGGCGGCTGGGCGCGGGACAGCGACGGCGACGGCGTGCCCAATCGTTCCGACGGGCATCCGAGCGATCCCCGCCGGCAATAGGCGCTTGCGGCCGCGCCGTACCTACCAGGTCACGGGATCGACGCGGTAGAGGCTTCGCAGCTCCTCATACAACGCGGGATAGGCGGCATGCATCTCCCGCGGCTGCTCGAAGAAGACTTCCGAGACCACTGCGAAGAATTCAGCGGGAGCCGTAGCGCCGTAGTAGGTGAATAGCGAGGGCTCTCCCGCCATCGCCTGCTGCTGCAGCCGCGCGTACTCCTCGTGCATCACCTGGGACCAGCGCGGATAGCGGTGGCGGCTGCCGAGCCAGGGCGCCCCGTTGGCATAGCCCTTCACCTGGTCGAGCTGGTGCGCGAATTCGTGGATCACCACGTTGCGGCCGTCGTCCGCGATGGCTGCACCCTCGACCACGTCTTCCCAGGAAACGATGACCTGTCCCCGCGTCCACGACTCTCCCGAGAGCGCGTGCCGCTGCTCCTGGAGCACCCCCGAGGGCTCGGCGCGCAACCGCTCGACGAGGAAGGCCCCGGGGTAGACGAGCACTTGGTGCAGCTTTGGGAAATAGTCCGTCCTGCGATTGAGGATCAACAGGCACGCCTGGGCCGCGATCGTGACGCGCGACTCGTCGGTGACCTCGAACCCGTTGCAGCCGATGAACGACTTCTCCGCGACGAACACCTGCACGTGCTGCTCGACCTGGCGCTTCAGGTCGGCCGGAAGCCGGCCGAAACAGGGCACGCGCCGCTCGAGGATTTCCCGCCACGCCGCGGGGAAGGGCTTCGCGCGCAGCCGCTCGTGCCGCCGCTCGACGAGGAGCGGCCCCCCCACCAGCCACGCGATGACGAGCAACGGGATGCACGCGATGAGGAGGAGGGACATGGGTCGCACGTGGGTACGGACCTGTGGGATATCAATGGCGTTGCGGGTAAACTAATCTTTAACCAATCCGTTAATGGATCTATTCATGGCCATCAAGTCCGAAGACATCGTCCCCCTCAACCAGGTGCGGGCCCGCTTCACCGAACTGGCCGAGGAGGTGCGCGCCGGTGCCGAGAAGATCGTGACCCGCAATGGCGAGAGCTACGTGGCCTTGGTGGATGCGCGCCGCCTTGACCATTACCACCGCCTGGAGCGAGAGCACATCCATCTCGCGCTGCTCGAGGAAGCAGTGCGAGGGCTCGAGGACGTTCGCGACGGGCGGACCGCCGCCGCGCGGCAGGTCCTGGCGAAATACAAGGCCAAGCGACGCCGGTGAAGGCGCGCCGCGTGATCGTGAGGATCACGGCCAACTTCGAGCGCAACCTGGACGCCCTGCGCGATTTCCTTGCCGAAGCGGGCGCGCCATCGGCATTCGAAGACTTGATCGGGCGGCTCGAATCCCGGGTGATTCCCGCCATCGAGCGGTTTCCCGATATCGGCGCCGATTTCGCCGCGAAGGCGCCGCTGTCGCGCGAGGGGCAGGTCCTCTTCGAGCGGCTGGTTGCGCTGGCGGGGCCGAACGGCGAGGTACGTCAACTGGTCGAGGGCGACTACATCGTTCTCTATCTCGTTCGGGACAATCACGTGCTCCTGCTGTCCATCAAGCATCATCTCCAGCTTTCGTTCGACTTCCCGGGGCATTGGCCCAAGGGCTAGCGTGGGCAACTCCGCCCTGTCGGAGTTTTCCTACAGTCGCGGTGCGCTTGCCGGCTTATAGTCATTCGCTGGCTCTAGGGATGGGGAACCATGGTTCGACGCATGGTGAGGCGCACTTCAACGGGCATTGCGGGGCTCGACAACATCCTCTGCGGGGGATTCGCTTCCGACCGGATGTACCTCGTCGACGGAAGCCCCGGCGTCGGCAAGACCACGTTGGCAATGCAGTTCCTGCTGGAGGGCGTGCGCCTGGGCGAGCGCTGCCTGTACGTGACGCTCTCCGAGACCCGGGACGAGCTGGAGGCGGTCGCCGATTCCCACGGGTGGAGCCTCGAAGGCATCGACGTGGTGGAGCTTTCCCAGGTGGAGTCCCACTTCTCCGCGCGCTCCCAGAACACTCTCTTCCAGCCCGCGGAAGTGGAGCTTTCCGGCCTGAGCAACCTGCTGGTCGCGGAGTTCGACCGCGTGAAGCCCCGCCGCATGGTGCTGGACTCGCTCTCCGAGATGCGGCTCATGGCGCAGAACCCGCTGCGCTACCGCCGCCAGATCCTCGCCTTCAAGCACCACTTCGCCACCGGGAGCTGCACGGTCCTGCTCCTCGACGACCGCAGCGGCACGGGCCTCGACGCCCACGTGCAGAGCATCGTGCACGGCATGCTCACGATGCAGGTCGTCCCGCTCAAGTTCGGCATCAACCGGCGCTTCCTCTCGGTCGCGAAGATGCGCGGCTCCACGTTCCTCGAGGGCAACCACGATTACGTGATCAAGTCGGGCGGCATCATCGTCTTCCCGCGGCTCGTCGCCTCCGACCATGGCCTGCGCCCGCGCACGGAATCGTTCGCGAGCGGCAACGCGGAGCTCGACCGGCTGGTGGGCGGAGGGCTGCACGCGGGCACGGGCACGCTCTTCATGGGGCCGGCGGGCAGCGGCAAGTCCACCATCGCCAGCATGTACGCGGCGAACGCGGCGGCCAACGGCCACCGCGTCCTCTACTTCGCGTTCGACGAGATCGTGAGCATCCTCGTGGGCCGCGCGCGGGAGATGGGCCTGGATTTCGTGGGCGCGATGGAGTCGGGGACCCTTCGATTGCGCCAGGTCGATCCGGCGGAGATCGCCCCGGGGGAGCTCGCTAACGAGATCCTGGACGGCGTCAACACGGGCGGCGTGCGGCTCGTGGTCCTCGACAGCCTGAACGGCTACGTGAACGCCATGCCGCAGGAGGACTTCCTTCACCTGCACCTGCACGAGCTGCTGAGCTACCTCAACCAGAAGGGCGTGGTCACGATCATGGTGCTGGCGCAGCACGGCCTCGTGGGCCCGATGGGAGCGCCCGTGGACGTGAGCTATCTCGCCGACACGGTGCTGCTCACGCGCTTCTTCGAGGCGCGGGGCGCCATGAAGAAGGCGGTCTCGGTCATCAAGAAACGCAGCGGCCACCACGAGAACACCATCCGGGAGCTCTCCATGACTTCCGCGGGGATCGCCGTCGGCGATCCCCTCGTGGACTTCGAGGGCGTAATGACCGGCGTGCCGCGCTTCCTCGGCGGCCAGATGCCCTCGGCCGGCGACCGGCCGTGACCGGTTCCGTGACCGCCATGAAGGTCGCCGTCGTCACGCCCAACGAGACCGACAGCACGCTCGCCGCGGGCATCCTCGCGGACCAGGGCATGAAGACGATGGTCTGCGGCAGCCTCGAATACCTGGGGTCGCTCGCGGGCACGGAAATCGGCTGCGTGGTCCTGGTGGAAGAAGCGCTGGCCGGATCCGCGGTCGACGGCTTTCGCGAAAGCCTGGAATCCCAGCCGCCGTGGTCGGACCTGCCACTCGTCCTCGTCGCCGCCCGTGAAAGCTCGCTCTCGGCCATGGTCGAGGGCGTCTTCCCCCGCTCCGGCAACGTGGCGCTCCTGCAGCGGCCGCTGCATCCCGTGAGCCTGGTTTCGGCGGTGAACGTGGCGCTGCGCTCCCGGGAGCGCCAGTTCGAGGTGCGAGACCTCCTCGCGCTGCGCGACCGCGACGTGCAGCGGCGCGACGAATTCCTCGCGATGCTGGCCCACGAGCTGCGCAATCCCCTGGCTCCGATCCGCAATGCCGTGTACCTCATGGCGGCGCTCGACTACGTGGACCCCCTCTTCCTCAAGTGCCGCGCGATGATCGAGAAGCAGTCGCGCCACATCACGCGCCTCGTGGACGACCTCCTCGACGTCTCGCGCCTCGAGCTGGGCAAGGTGGAGCTTCGCCTGCAGCGCGTGGACCTGAACGACACCGTCGACGCCGCGGTGGAGGCCTGCGCGCCGACGACGCTCGCCCACCGCCACGTGGTGAACGTGCGCCGCTCGAAGCAGGCGCTCCCGGTGCGCGCGGATCCGGTGCGCCTCGAGCAGGTGATCGGGAACCTCCTCGTGAACGCCTCGAAGTTCACGCCCGACGGCGGCACCATCGAGGTGGAGGCCTTCGCGCAAGGGCGCAGCGCGGTGGTCTGCGTGGCGGACAACGGTGTCGGCATCAAGCCCGAGATGCTGGAGTCCATCTTCGAGCTCTTCACCCAGGATGCGGTGACGCCCGCCCGCACCGACGGCGGCCTGGGCATCGGCCTCACGCTGGTCAAGCGCCTGGTGGAGATGCACGGCGGCACCGTGCGCGCCATGAGCGAGGGCTTCGGCGCCGGCGCGCGTTTCGAGGCGCGCCTGCCCCTCGACCGGGAAGCGCCCCGGCGCGAATCGATGCCGGAGGGCGCCGTCCGCGCCGCGCCTTCCAGGCGCGTGCTCATCGTGGAGGACGGCGCCGACACGCGTGAGTCCCTGGGAATGCTCATCGCCGCGTGGAACCACGAGGTGATCTACGCCGAGAGTGGGCCCGAGGGCTTACACCGGGCGCGCGAGGACCATCCCGACGTGGCGGTGATCGACATCGGGCTGCCGGGCTTCGACGGCTACCGGGTGGCGCGCGAGATCCGCTGCGAGGGTTCCCCGTGGTCGCGCAACGTGCGCCTCATCGCCCTCACGGGCTATGGCCAGGCGGCCGATCGCGCCCGGGCGATCGACGCCGGGTTCGACGTGCACGTGCTCAAGCCCGTCGATCCGGCGGTGCTGCAGGCGCTGCTGATTGCCCCCGAGCGGGCTGCGGCGGCGGCCCGCTGAAGTTTTGCCCGCCCGGTTGCCGGGGAGCGGGAGAACTTTCGGCCACGGGATGTCGAACCGGGGTCGCGCCAATCGACTACCGGCAACGGCTGGAGTCGCGCGAGGAGGGCGCTCCGCCCGTGCGACATTCAATCCACGTTCGTTTCAAGGAGATAGCCATGCCCACCATCAAGCCCATTCCCGAAGGGATGCACACCGTAACACCCCATCTCATCGTCGGCGGCGCGGCCGAAGCGATCGAGTTCTATAAAAAAGCTTTTGGTGCGGTCGAGGTCTCGCGCATCCCCGGCCCGAGCGGCAAGCTGATGCATGCCCAGATCCGCATCGGGGACTCCGCGATCATGCTCATGGACGAGATGCCCGATTGGGGCGCGCTGGGGCCCAAGGCCCTCAAGGGCTCGCCGGTGAGCGTGCACCTGTACGTGGACGATGCCGACGCCTTCTTCGCCCGCGCGGTGAAGGCGGGAGCCAGGGTCACCATGCCGATCGACGACCAGTTCTGGGGCGATCGCTACGGCGGCCTAGAGGATCCGTTCGGGCATCGCTGGTCGGTCGCGACCCACAAGCGCGAAGTCACCCGCGAGGAGATGAACGCCGCGATGCAGAAGATGGCGGCGAAGGCGCCCGCGTAACGGCGCGATGTCGCGCGGGCCGAACACCGGCGACAGCGGCGCCGCGGAGAGAGTGAGCTAGGCCTGCATCCGAATCAGCCGGGCGGCTTCCTCGCGCTCCGCGTCGCCGATCTCGCGCACGACGCCTTCCAGGTCCACGGATTTCTCTTCCCGGGTGAATTGCCCCGTGAGGGCCGTCTCGGGTGTGAGCGTTCCCGATTCGTAGGCGGCCCAGATCTCATCGCCGTAGTTGGTGGCGAGGAGCTCGGGCGCCCAGCGGCCGAAGAAATTGCGCAGGTTGGCCACGTCGCGCTCGAACATCGCGGGGGCGTGGTTGTTGCCCGCGGCGTCCACGGCCTGGGGCAGGTCGATGATCACCGGCCCGTCGGGGCCGGCGAGGACGTTGAACTCGCTCAAGTCGCCGTGGATCACGCCCGCGCAGAGCATGCGCACGACCTCGGTGATGAGGCGCTGGTGGAAATCCCGCGCCTCGTCCGCGGTGAACGCCACGTCGTTCAGGCGCGGCGCGGCGTTGCCCTGCGCGTCGGTCACGAGCTCCATCACGAGCACGCCTTCGTGGAAGTTGTACGGCTCCGGCACGCGCACGCCCGCCGCGGCCAGGCGGTAGAGGGCATCCACCTCGGCGGTCTGCCACGCGCGCTCCTGGGACGCGCGGCCGTAGTTCGTGCCCTTGGCCATGGCGCGCGCGTCGCGGGAATTCTTGGTCTTGCGGTTCTCGGTGTAATCGACGGCCTGGCGGAAGCTGCGCTGGTCGGCATCCTTGTACACCTTGGCGCAGCGCGACTCGCCGCCGCCGTGCACCACGAACACCATGGCTTCCTTGCCGCTCATGAGCTGGCGCACGACGCCGTCGATGATGCCTTCCTCCACCAGCGGCTGCAGCCGCGCGGGGACTCTCATGCGCTACGCGAGCATGCGCAGGTTGGCCGCCGCCAGCCCTTCGGGGCGGGTCTCGATCTCGAACTCCACGCGCTGGGTGGCCTTCAGCTTCTTCACGCCGGGCGTGCGGATCGCCGATTGCAGCACGAAGAGCGGCGGGCCCCCCGCGTCGGGCGTGATGAGGCCGAAGCCCTTCGCGTCGTTGTAGAACCTAACAATGCCGGTTGCCATGGTGTTGCCCCTCCAGAAATGTAAAAGGCCCGGTCGCCCGGGCCTTTGTCAGCGCGACCTGGGTCGCGCTGTTTGAAGCCGGATCAGATGCCCCGGATCTTCGCGGCGGCCGGGCCTTTCTGGCCCTGCGTCACGTCGAACTGGACTTTCTGCCCTTCCTTGAGCGACTTGTAGCCGTCCATCTGGATCTCGGTGTGATGGGCGAAAAGATCCTTGCCGCCATCATCCGGGGTGATGAATCCGAAGCCCTTCGAGTCATTGAACCACTTGACGGTACCGGTAGCCATATTCAACTTCCTTTCAATCGATTAATCCGGGCGAAACCCGACCCGGAGACGGGGTCACGACGATCAAGGAAGGGAACTGACTGCCACTTCGGACTCCGCCTGTTGGGCGGCGAGGGAGGGAAGACTGAGACTTCACTGTACTTGATGTGTCCTGCAAGACCATTATACCCCAATTGCCGGGGTATTCACTCGGGCGCCACCGACCGCACCACGTACCCCCCCGATTTCTCGTCGCGCTCGAGCTCCAGCAGGTGGCGGGC
>JAAOZZ010000461.1 GCA_012274175.1 Betaproteobacteria bacterium | reverse complement strand
TCCTCCACGGCGGAGCGCAGGTCGCGTCCGCGAAGGGCCACGTAGACCCAGCGCGAGGGGCGCGCGTGCTCGCTCTTGAGCATCGGCGGGCCGTCGGCGATGCGGATGTCGGCTATGGTGCCCAGCGGTATCTGGGCGCCGCGCTCCGTCACCACCGGAAGCGCTCGCAGCTTGTCCACGGAATCGCGCAGCTCCCGCGGGTAGCGCACGCTGATGGGAAAGCGCTGCAATCCCTCCACGGTCTCGCCCACGGTCTCGCCGCCGATGGCCGAAGCCACGATCGACTGCACGTCGGAGACATTGAGCCCATAGCGGCCGGCAGCGCGCCGGTCGATGGCGATGTCCACGTAGCGCCCGCCCGTGAGGCGCTCGGCGAAGGCCGAGGTGACGCCCGGCACGCCCTTCACCACCCGCTCGATCTCGCCGGTGATGCGGTCGAGCTGGGCGAGGTCGGGGCCCGACACCTTGATCCCCACGGGACTCTTGATGCCGGTGGCGAGCATGTCGATGCGATTCCTAATCGGGGGGATCCACAGGTTCGTGAGCCCCGGGACCCGCACCGTGCGGTCGAGCTCCTCGACCAGCTTCTCGGTCGTCATGCCCGCTCGCCACTCGCCCTTCGGCTTGAACTGGATCGTGGTCTCGAACATCTCGAGGGGCGCCGGGTCGGTGGCGCTTTCCGCGCGCCCGGCCTTGCCGAACACGCGCTGCACCTCGGGCACCTGGCGGATGAGCCGATCGGTGCGCTGCAGCAGCTCCGAGGCCTTGGCGGCGGAGAGCCCCGGCAACGCGGAAGGCATGTAGAGCAGGTCGCCCTCGTCCAGGGGCGGAAGGAACTCGCCGCCGAGGCGCGAGATCGGCCACGCGGTGACGAGCACCGCCAGTGCGGCCACGGCGAGCGTCGTCCATGGATGGCGCAGCACGCGCTCCAGGACCGGGCGATAGAGCCCCACGAGGACGCGGTTCACCGGATTGGCCGCCTCGTCGGCGATGCGCCCGCGGATGAGGTAGCCCATCAGCACCGGCACGAGGGTCACGGAGATGCCCGCCGCGGCCGCCATGGCGTAGGTCTTGGTGAACGCGAGCGGCGAGAAGAGCCGCCCTTCCTGCGCCTCGAGGCTGAAGATGGGGATGAACGAGAGCGTGATCACGAGCAGGCTGAAGAAGAGCGCGGGTCCTACTTCCGCCGCAGCCTCTCCCACGATGGCCCACCGCGCGTCTCCCGCGATGGTCTCGCCGGGGTGGGCGTGCCGCCAGCGCTCGAGGTGGCGGTGCGCGTTCTCGATCATCACCACCGCCGCGTCCACCATCGCGCCGATGGCGATCGCGATGCCCCCGAGCGACATCAGGTTCGCGTTGATGCCCTGCCAATGCATGACACCGAACGCGGCCAGCACGCCGAGCGGGAGCGCCACCACGGCCACCAGCGCCGAGCGCAGGTGGAACAGGAACACGAAGCATACGAGCGCCACAATGACGAATTCCTCGACCAGCTTCTCCTCGAGGTTCGCGACCGCCCGGTGGATCAGCTGCGAGCGGTCGTAGGTCGGGACGATCTCGACGCCCGCGGGCAGGCCCGGCTTCAGCGCCTCGAGCTTGGCCTTCACCGCGTCGATGGTGGCGAGCGCGTTGCGCCCGGTGCGCATGATCACCACGCCGCCCACCACCTCGCCCTGGCCGTCGAGCTCGGCGATGCCGCGGCGCATCTCCGGGCCCATCTGAATGCGCGCCACGTCGCCCAGGGTGACGGGCGTGCCGGCGTCGCTCACGGAAAGCGGGATCGCGCGGAAATCCCCGAGGCCCTTCAGGTAGCCGTTCGAGCGAATCATGTATTCCGCCTCTCCCATCTCGAGCACCGCGCCGCCCGTCTCGCGATTGGCGTTCTCGATCGCGGCGATGACCCGCCCCTGGGTGATGCCGTAGGCGCGCAGGCGATCCGGGTCGAGCACCACCTGGTACTCGCGCACCATGCCGCCGATGGTGGCGACTTCCGCCACGTCGGGCACGCTCTTCAGCTCGTACTTGAGGAACCAGTCCTGGATCGCGCGCAGCTCCCCCAGGTCGTGGCGGCCGGTGCGATCGACGAGGGCGTACTCGTAGATCCAACCCACGCCCGTCGCGTCGGGACCGAGCACCGCTTTCGCCTGGGCGGGCAGGCGCGACTGCACCTGGTTCAGGTACTCGAGCACGCGTGAGCGCGCCCAGTAGAGGTCGGTGCCGTCCTCGAACAGTACGTAGACGAAGGAATCGCCGAAGAACGAGAAGCCCCGCACCACCTTGGCGCCCGGCACCGACATCATGGTGGTGGTGAGCGGATAGGTCACCTGGTCCTCCACCACGCGCGGCGCCTGGCCCGGATAGCTCGTGCGGATGATCACCTGCACGTCGGACAAGTCCGGCAGCGCATCCAGCGGCGTGCGGGCGAGGGACCACGCGCCCCAGGCGGCCACGCCGACGGCGGCGAGCAGCACCAGGAAGCGGTTGGCGAGGGACCAGCGGATGAGCCGCGCGATCATGGCGTGCCTCGCGGCTTGCGCTCGATGCGCGTCGCCTCGAATCCCCCATCGGCGGATTGCACGAAGTCGAAGCCGATCGCGTCGCCCGCGGCGAGGCCCGCCGGCAGTCCCGATTTCGGCGCCGCGAAATCCATGGTCATCGCGGGCCACTTGAGCGCCGCCACCGGTCCGTGGGAGATGGTGAGCATGCCGTCGCCGACCTTTTCGAGGCGGCCCTCGGCGTGATACCGGGGTGATCCGGCGGACGCCGAAGCGGCCGGTCCCGGGCTCGGGGCTTCCATGCGGCGCTCCACGCCGCGCAGGTTCGCCTCGGAATCGATGAGGAATTGGCCCGAGGCCACCACTCGCGTGCCCGCCGCGATCCCCTCGAGGATCTCGGTGCGCCCGCCTTCGTCGCGTCCCGTCTTCACCGTGACGGGCTCGAAGCGGCCTTCGCCGCGATCGACGATGACCACCGTGCGCTCGCCGGTCGCGATGATCGCCTCGCTGGGAACGAGCACCGCCTCCCGGGATTGCCGCGGGGCGATGGCGACCGTGGCGAACATGCCGGGTTTCAAGCGTGCCCCGGGATTGGCGAGCTCCACCCGAGCGCGCAGCGTGCGCGTGGCGGCGTTCACTTCGGGCAGCACCGCGGAGACCCGACCGGCAAACTTCTCTCCGGGATAGGCGGGAACGCTCGCGACGATCGCGGCACCCGGGCGCACCGCGCCCGCGAGCGCTTCGGGAATGTCCAGGTTCACCCATACGGTCGCGAGACCGTTCAGGCGGAAGAGCGTCGCGCCCGGCATCACGCTCATCCCCTGGCGCGCGCCGAGCTCGCCCACCACGCCGTCCACGGGCGAGGCGAGCGTCACGCGGGTGACGGGCGCGCCGTCGCGATCCACCGCGCGCACCTGCTCTTCGGTCATGCCGAGCAGCAGCAGGCGGTTGCGCGCGGCCGCGGCCAGCTCCGACGCGCCGGGCATCGTGCTCGCCTTGAGCGCCAGGTATTCCTGCTGCGCCCCGGCCCAGTCGGGCACGAAGAGGCGCGCGAGGGGCTCGCCCTTGCGCACCGGATCGAGGGGTGCGCGCACGAAGAGCTGTTCCACGTAGGCGGCGGTGCGCGCCTGCACCAGCGCCACGGCGCGCTCGTCGAAGGCGATGGTGCCGACCGCGTCCACGCTTTCCTCGAGCCGCCCCTTCTCGGCCAGCGCCGTGCGCACGCCCAGGTTCTGCACGAGCTGGGGGCTCACTTTCACGCCGACCGCGGGGGCATCCTCGCCCTCGGCGTAGACCGGCACGAGGTCCATGTCCATGTAGGGCGACTTGCCCGGCTTGTCGAATCTCTGCTGCGGGTACATCGGGTCGTGCCAGTAGAGAATCGTCTTCGCGGGCGCGGCGGCGGCCGGTTGCGCGGCCGCGGCCTGCGGCGCGGCCGCGGCTTCGTGGGACATCGAGCGCTGGGCCCACCAGGTGCCGCCCGCGGCTCCGAGGGCGACGAGGGCCGCGGCCCCCACGGCGAGGATGACGGGATTGCGGCTCATGGCGCGGTCCTTTCGGGAACGAGGTAGGCGAGCTGCGCCCAGGCGCGGGCGAGCTCGGCTTCGGCGGCGATGGCTCCGAGGCGCGCTTCGAGGGCGGCGCGGCGCGCGTCGAACACCGCAGCGAGATCGGCGCGGCCGCCCGCGTAGGCCGACTGCGCGAGGCGTGCGCGCTCCTCGGCGAGGGGGACGATGTCCCGCTTCTGGCGCTCGAGGCGCTCGCGGGCGATGTTCCAGTCCACCGTCGAGGTGCGGATCTCGGCCAGGTGGCGGCGCTTCGCTTCCTCGGCCTGGGCGCGCACCTGCTCGAGGCTGCGCTCCTTCGACAGGATCACCGGGTCCTGCCGCCGGGAACCGAAGATCGGCAGGTCCACGCGCACCATGACGGAGACCATGTTGTCGAAGCCGGGTCCGCGTTGCGCGTACGAGAGCTCCACGCTCCAGTCGGGCAGCTTGGCCGCTTCGGCGAGCTTCACCTCCGCTTCGGCCGCCGCTTCCATGGGCGCGTACATCGCGAGGTGCGGGTGTCCCTCGAGGCCGGTCTGCAGCATCCCATGGTGCGCGAGCTTCGTCACGTCGGGTGCGGCGCCCGGCGCCCGCTCGCCCGCATCCCCGAGCCAGCGCTCGAGCATCGCCGCCGCGCGCTGCGCCCGGCCGTCGATCTCGAGCTTGCGATCCTCGAGGGCGGCTCGGGCCGAGCGCACGGCGATCGCCTCCGCGCTGCCGGACTTGCCCGCGGCGAGTTGGGCGGTGGCCGCGCCCGATTCGAGCGCGGTCTCCGAGAGGAGCGCATCGACGAGGGCGAGCGACCGCTCGGCGTAATAGCGGTCGAACCAGGCCACCGCCACGTCGCGCTCGAGGTCCGCGCGCTGCATCTCGACCACGGCGGCTTCCCGCCTCGATTCCGCGACGGCCCTGGCCGAACGCTCCTCGAGCTTGCCGGAGCGCACGAACTGCTGCATCACGCCCACGCGCTTCATGGTCATGAAATCGGCGTTCACGTTCCAGCGGTCGCCGCCCTCGGCCGGCACGTTCTCGAGCCCGAAGAAAAGCTGCGGGTCCGGGTTCTCGCCCGCGGCGGGAACGAGGGCCTCGGCCGCGCGCGCGGACGCCTGCTGGGCTGCCAGCTGCGGCGAGCGGAACTGGGCGATGGCGAGCGCCTCCGCGAGGGAAATCGGCGGCGCGGCGAAGGCCGGCGCCCATGCGAGGGCGGCGGCGAGGAGCGCAAGGGGAATCCGCGCACGGCGGATCGGAAAGGCAGTCGACATGGAACCTCCGGAATGGTGGATCGACGGCCCCGGGGGGGACGGGGGCCGGCCAACACCTGCCGGAGGATCAGATACGAAGGACGGTGGAGCCGATGAGGGGCGGCGCGGGTCCCGCGAAGGAGTACGGGGAATCGAACGCCGGCGCGCGCAGCGCCACCGGCTCGAGGGCATCCACCCGCAGCATCGGCACGACGGGCACCCGCGCCGGCAACGCGGGTTTTGCAAGGTCCAGTGAAACCTTGCCATCGTTGCAGTGGCGCT
>JAAOZZ010000460.1 GCA_012274175.1 Betaproteobacteria bacterium | reverse complement strand
GGCGAATGCTTTCCCTGTCCCGCGCCGAGACGGCCGTCGCGCGCGGCCAGACCTTCGGCATGATCCGCATCGGCTCCCAGGTGGACCTGATCGCGCCGTGGCGCGAGGGGTTCCACGTGCGCGTGCTTTCGCGCGACAAGGTCGTCGCGGGAGAGACGGTCCTCGTGGGCTTCGAAAATCGCTAACGCGGCACGACTGACGCCGACGGGGGCGCCAGCGGACGAACGCGAGCGACCAATTCCCGGAGCATCTTGTCGGGCTGCGTCCAGGCGGCGAAATGGCCCGCACCCTCGAAGGGGACGAATTCCTTGCGCGGAGCGCTGATTGCGTCGAAATACGCCCTGGCCAGGGCGGCGGGCGTGACCTCGTCCTCCATGCCCTCGAAGAAGAAGACGGGAATTGCGAAATCGGGACCGAGCTTCGACAGGTCCGTGGACAGCATGTCCTGATAGAGACGCAGCGTCGGAACCTGGGCGAATCCCCTTCCGCGATTGTAGATATCCCATAGCGAAAAGTTCGGGGCGGTGAACACCAGGCGGCCGACCAGGGTCGATTGCGCCTGCCGGTCGGCCTGCGCGGAGTAGGCGCCGATCCACCGGAACAGCACCCCGATCCTGTCCAGACTGTCGTAGGGTGGCCGACCGATCTTCTCCAGAGCAACGATCGCGGATCTGTCGTTCGCCGCGCGGGCCTTGTCCAGCACATGGTCATAGGCCATTCGCTGGCTCGCCTGCATGTCGCTCACCTGTCCGGTTCCGACATAGGCATAGAAGAGGTCGGGCCGCAGCTTGGCCATTCGGACGCCGAGGATCGAGCCCCAGGAATGGCCCAGGAGGAAGATCCTGTCCTTGTGGAGGTGGCTGCGCACGAATTCGGCGACCTCGATCCCGTCCTGCGTCATCCGGTCGATCGACATGGTCCCCGCCACCGAAGCGCCGGTGGCCTCGAGCGTCCTGCCCGCGCCGCGCTGGTCCCACTGCACCACGGTGAAATCCTTCTCCCAGGAAACGAACAGCGCGGTCAACGGGGTCCACGTGGCGCCCGGGCCCCCGTGAACGCATAGAAGCACGGGATTGCCCCGGTCCCGTCCGCGAATCTGGATCCATTGGTCTATGCCGCCCGCCTTCACGTACATCGCCTCGTCTATGCCGTTGGGCGTGTCTATGGCGAGCGCTCGGGCGTTCAAGTGCTGCAGGTAAGCCCGGTAGCCGAGGATCGCGCCCATCGCGACCAGCAGCAGCGCGATCAAGGACAGCAGGGCGAGCTTCATTGCTCGTACGAACTTGCGCATGGCGGCATCTCCGGGTGCGTCGGCACATGATGCATCGAAGTTGCACGCGATGCGGAATCCTCGCGTGCGGCCCCCGGAAACGGCTTTGCGCATCTGCGTTAAGCTGCGGCAACCCGGCGAAGGCATCGGCGCGTTCCCGGGCACCGCGATGATCGACCTGCGTTCCGATACCGTGACCCGGCCCTCGCCCGCGATGCGCGAGGCCGTCGCCGCCGCACCCGTGGGCGACGACCAGTACGGCGAGGATCCCACCACCAACAAGCTGCAGGATCACGTCGCCGCGCTGCTCGGCAAGCAGGCGGCGCTGTGGCTTCCTAGCGGCACCATGGCCAACCAGGTGGCGCTGCGCGTGCTGACACGCCCCGGCGACGACGTCGTCGTGAGCCCCGAGTCCCACGCCGTGTGGCACGAGACGGGCGGCTCCGCGGCGAACGCGGGCGTGCAGTTCACCGTGGCCGGAAAGGCCGGCGTCTTCACCGCCGGGGAGTTCGCCGCCGCGGTGAAGCCGCGCGGCCACGTGATCTACCCGCCCACGACGCTCGTGGAGATCGAGAACACCCACAATCGCGCCGGCGGCGTGGTGTTTCCGCAGGGCGAAGTGGAGCGCATCTGCAAGGCGGCGAAGGAAAGGGACGTCGCGACCTACCTCGACGGCGCGCGCATCTGGAACGCCGCCGTGGCCATTGGGGAGGAACCCGCGACACTCGCCGCCCCTTTCGACCTCGTGGGCGTGTCGCTCTCGAAGGGCCTCGGGGCGCCCGGAGGATCGCTGCTCGCGGGATCGCGCGAGCGGGTCGACAAGTGCGTGCGCCATCGACGCATGCTGGGCGGGGCCATGCGCCAGGTGGGACTCTTCGCCGCGGCGGGCCTCTTCGCCCTCGAGCACCACTACGAGCGCCTCGCCGAGGACCACGGCAACGCGCGCCTCATCGCCGAGCGGCTGGCGGGAAGCCCGCGCGTGATCCTCGACCGGGCCACGGTGCAGACCAACATCGTCGTCTTCCACGTGACCGCGGACGCGCCCGACGGGGCCACGATCGTGACGCGGGCGAAGGAGCGCGGCGTGCTGGTGTTCGCGTTCGGGCCGCGCACGATCCGCCTGGTCACCCATCTCGACGTGAGCCGCGGCGATTGCGCGAGCGCGGCCGACATCCTCCGTGCCTTGATCGAGTCCTGACGCCATGGTGAAAGCGCTGCTCTTCGACGTCTTCGGAACGCTGGTGGACTGGAGAGGCTCCATCGCCCGGCAGTCGCGGCACATCCTCTCGCCCCTCGGGATCGAGACCGACTGGGAGGCATTCGCCGACGCATGGCGCGCCCAGTACCAGCCCTCGATGGAAGACGTGCGCAACGGACGCCTGCCGTTCAGCAAGCTCGATGTGCTGCACCGGCGCAACCTCGACGTGGTGCTGAAGGACCTCGGCCTCGAGCGCGTCGACGAGGCCACCCGCGTGCGCCTGAACCTCGCGTGGCACCACCTCGACGCGTGGCCCGACGTGCCCCTGGGATTGGCGCTCCTGCGCGCGCGCTACCGGGTGGCGCCGTGCTCCAACGGCAACATCTCGATCATGGCGGACCTCGCGCGGCACAACGGCTTCCCGTGGGACGCGATCCTCGGCGCGGAGCTGGCGCGGGACTACAAGCCCAAGCCCTACGTCTACGTCGCTTCCGCCGCGGCGTTCGACTGCGCGCCCGAGGAGGCGATGATGGTCGCGGCCCATTCCTCGGATCTCGCCGCCGCCGCGGCCGCGGGGCTGCGCACCGCGTTCATCGCGCGTCCCGACGAGCGGGGCAAAGGCAAGGGCGAGAGCCGCGCTTCGGTGCCGGTGGACATTTCCGTCGCGAGCGTGCTCGAACTGAACGGGAAGCTTCCCTGATCCTGCGCCCCCGCGGGCGGCCCTTTGCAGTTGAAACATGGGGAGTGAAGCAGGTCACAGTCGCCGCCGCCGGCATGCACGAAACTTCGGTGCATGTCATCTACCTGCGGAGCACAGCCGTGACTTGGTTCAAGATCCAGGCTCGCGTGGAGCCCATCAGCACCGGCGCCTACAAGGCGCTCGCATTCGCCATTCCGCAGGAGGTCGACTCGCTCACCCGCACCTCGGAGCGGCTCGAGGACCTTGCGCGTTCCGACGACGAGGCGACGCGCGCCTCGGTGCGGCTCGCCTCGGCGCTCGCGAGGTCCATCCTGATGCGAGGCGATTCCGTGGAAGGGCTCGAGATCCGGTACTCGGATTGACGCTCGCCGCCTCGAAATTCCGCCATGATCAAGTCGGAGTTGATCGAGCTGCTCGGTGAGCGGCACGAGCTCAACCCTTCCGGGGATGCCGCCCTCATCGTGAACACGATCCTGCGGGCCATCGCCGTCGCCCTCGCCACGGGACGGCGCGTCGAGATCCGGGGGTTCGGCGCGTTCATCGTGAGCTACCGGCCGCCCCGCGCCGGGCGCAATCCCAGGACGGGGAGGAAGGTTTCCGTCCCGAGCAAGCATGTGCCCCACTTCAAGCCCGGCAAGGAAATGCGCGAGCGCATCAACGATGGCGCGGCGAAGGCGGTGGTCCGGACGCGGTGACGCAATACCGCCTCACCTCCCAGATGGGCTAGGGAGCGCTCTGCAGCAAGGCCACGGTTCCCAGGCCGCCATCGGCGCAGATCGACACGATCGCGCGCTTGCCCGGGCCCATCGCGCAAAGCTCCTTCACCGCCTGGGAAAGGATGCGGGCACCGGTCGCCCCGAAGGGGTGTCCGATCGCGACGCTGCCGCCGTTCGGGTTGAAGAGCTCCCAGGGAAAGCGGCCCAGG
>JAAOZZ010000459.1 GCA_012274175.1 Betaproteobacteria bacterium | reverse complement strand
CGTCCGCACGTACTACAAGTCCTTCGCCGACGAGATGGTGTACACGACGTTCGACTGGGCGACCCGCGACGAGGACGGCTATTACTTCGTGCTGGGCCGCACCGACGACGTGATCAACGTGGCGGGACATCGCCTGGGGACGCGCGAGATCGAGGAAGCGGTGCAGGCCCACCCGAACGTGGCCGAGGTGGCCGTCGTCGGCGTGGCCGATGCGGTGAAGGGACAGGTGCCGGTGGCGTTCGCCGTCGTGAAGGACGCTTCCCGCATCGCCACGAAGGAGCTCGCGGCCGCCGAGGAAAAGGAGATCATGGCGACGGTCGACCGGCAGATCGGGGCGATCGCGCGCCCGGCGAAGGTCTGCTTCGTGACGCTGCTGCCGAAGACGCGCTCCGGGAAACTGCTGCGCCGCTCGATACAGGCGCTCTGCGAGGGGCGGGACCCGGGAGATCTCACCACCATCGAAGACCCGGGCGCGCTCGAGCAGATCCGCGGGGCCGTGGGACCGGGAAAGGCCCCCGGCTGACCGCGGGGCGATCTACTTGCTGCAGGGCCCCAGGTAGCGGCCTTCCATATGCTGCTTCATGTTCATCGTGCGGCCGCCCTGGTTCATGGCCATCTTCATGTCCATCCGGTAGCCTTCGCTGGAGAACGTGATGTGGTTGTCGGCCGTCATGTCGGGGCCGCCCTTGCAGACCATGGTGTAGTCGGCGGTGTTGCCCGACATCTTGAAATTCTCGATCTTGCAATGCTCCGGCGCCCTCTTGGCGTCGTCGCGGCCCATTCGGCCGCGATCGATGTCCTCGGCCGTCACGCAATGCTGGAACGTGTGGACCTGGTGGCCCATTCCCGGCGGCATGCCCGGAATCTGCCCCATGTCCATGTCCATCTTGTACTCGTACATCCCGGCCTTCATCTTGCCGCGGAAGGCATCGAAGGGATTGTCGGCGGCGACCGCGGCCATGGAAAGCGACGCGGCGCAAGCCAGGGTCAGCGCGGAAACGATTCTCATCGCGGGGCACCTTGCGTGGTTGAAAACCGGAGGATAACCGATCCCCGCGGGAGCGTGACGGCCGACCGAACTAGAATAGCGGCATGAATTCGACCGCCATCCCGTCCGTGAAAGCGGGCCTGCGCCGGGAATTGATCGCCCGGCGCGACGCCATTCCTGATGCCGAACGCGCCCGGATCGCCGCCGCCCTCGTGCAGCGCCTGGTGGCACTTCCCCAGTACTCCGCCGCCCGCTCGGTCCTCGCCACCATGGCGATCGGCAGCGAGTGGGACACGCGGCCCTTCCTCGAGCGTGCGCGCTCCGACGGCAAGACCATCGTGCTGCCGCGCATCACGCCGCCGCCGCGCCGCCTGGAAATCCACGCGGTGCCGGACCTGGAGCGCGACCTGGTGCCGGGGATCTGGGACATCCCCGAACCCGATCCCGCGCGTTGCCCCGTGCTCACCTTGGCCGATGTGGATTTCGCCCTGGTGCCGGCGCTCGCCGCCGATGCGGGCGGCTACCGGCTGGGCTACGGCGCCGGATACTTCGACCGGCTGCTCTCGGCGCGCACCGCGCGCGCATTCTGCGTGACCGCGCTGCCCGCGGCCTTCGTCGTGGAGCGCGTTCCCCACGAGGCGCACGATATCGCCGTGGACCTGGTGCTCGACGAACGCGGGACGCGCCATGCCGTCGCGAGGAAGCCCGCGTGAGCGCGCGCCTCATCGACGGCAAGGCGCTCGCGCAGGAATTCCGCGCGGAGCTACGCATCCGCGTGGACCGGCTGCGCGACGCGGGCATCGCTCCGGGCCTCGCGGTGGTGATCGTGGGCGACGATGCGGCGAGCCATGTGTACGTGAGGAACAAGAGCCTCGCCTGCCGGGAAATCGGCATGCATTCGGAAGTGCACGCGCTCGCCTCCGGGACGACCCAGGCCGAGCTGGTCTCGTTCGTGCGCCGCCTCAACGACAACCCCGCGATCCACGGCGTGCTGGTGCAGATGCCGCTACCCGCGGGCCTCGACGGCCGCGCGGTGATCGAGGCGATCGCCCCCGAGAAGGACGTGGACGGCTTCCACTACCAGAACGTAGGCGCGCTCGTGGCGGGCGAGCCCGCGTTCTATCCCTGCACGCCCTGGGGCGTGATGAAGTTGCTCGAGCACGAAGGGGTGCCCCTCGAAGGCGCCCACGCGGTCGTGGTCGGGCGCTCGACCATCGTGGGCAAACCCATGGCGCTCATGCTCATCAACGCGAGCGCGACGGTGACCGTGTGCCATTCGCGCACCCGCGACCTGGCGGCGATCACGCGCCAGGGCGACGTGCTCGTGGCGGCGGTGGGCAGGCCCGGGATCATCCGCGGCGACATGGTCAAGCCGGGCGCGGTGGTGATCGACGTGGGCATCAATCGGCTGCCCGACGGCAGGCTCGCCGGCGACGTGGACTTCGAGTCCGTGGCCCGGGTCGCCTCGCGCCTCACGCCCGTGCCCGGGGGCGTGGGGCCCATGACCATCGCGATGCTGCTCGTGAACGCGGTGCGCTCCGCCGAGCGCGTGGCGGGGCTCGCCGCGCACGGCGAGACGCGCATCGCCTGAAGGGGAGATCGCGGCCATGACGGGCATCTACGACCGGGGACTCGAGCGCAACGCCGCCAACTACGCGGCGCTCACGCCGGTGTCCTTCCTCGCCAAGGCCGCGTACGTGTACCCGGAACGCACGGCGGTGATCCACGGCGCGGTGCGGCG
>JAAOZZ010000458.1 GCA_012274175.1 Betaproteobacteria bacterium | reverse complement strand
GTGATCAGCCCCAGGATCTCCCCGTACTCGTCCACGACGAGCGCCAGGTGGCGCTGGTTCTCCTGGAAGTTGGTGAGCTGGGTGAGCAGCGCCGTTCCCTCCGGCACGAAGTAGGGCTCGCGCATGATGGAGCGCAGCCCCGCCACGTCGATCAGCTCCCGGCGCGTTGCGGTGAGCACCTTGCGCACGTGCAGGATGCCCACCGTGTTGTCCAGGCCGCCCTCGCAGACCACGAGGCGCGTGTGGTGCGCGGTGGCGAGCGCGTTGCGCAGCTCCTCGATGTCGTCCTCCAGGTCGATCGACTCGATCTGGCCCCGCGGGGTCATGGTGTCGTCGACCGTCATGTCCTCCAGCTCGAAGAGGTTGAGGAAGATCGACCGGTGCTTCTTCGGGATGAACTTGCCCCCTTCGAGCACGAGCGTGCGCAGCTCCGCCATCGACAGGTGCGCTTCGGACTCCAGCTTCGGCTTGATGAACATCAGCCGCAGCAGCACCTGGACGAACAGGTTCACGAACCACACCACGGGATAGGCGATGCGCAGCAGCGGCGTGAGCGCGTAGGACAGCGGCAGCGCGATCGCCTCGGGATAGGTCGCGCCGATCACCTTGGGCGTGATCTCGCTGAAGACCAGGATGAAGAAGGTGATGAACCCGGTGGCGATCATGAGGGTGACCTCGCCCGCGCCGAAGAGCCGCACGCAGATCACCGTGGCGAGCACCGAGGAGGCGGCGTTGATGAGGTTGTTGCCCAGCAGGATCACCCCCAGCAGGCGGTCGGTGCGGTCGAGGAGCGTCTGGGTGAGGCGCGCTCCGCGGTTTCCCTCCTTCACGAGGTGCTTCAGCCGGTGGCGGTTGAGCGCCATCATGCTGGTCTCCGCGATCGAGAAGAATCCCGCGGCGAGGAGCAGGCCCGCGAGCGCCGTGAACAGCCAACCGAGGGGGACGGACTCCACCGCGCGCGATCGCTCAGCCGCGCTTCAGGAGCAGCTCGAGGACGGCCTTGCTTCCCACGTACGCGAGCATCAGCGCGGTGAAGCCGGCGAGGGTCCAGTAGACCGCGGTGCGGCCGCGCCAGCCGCGCACGAAGTGCCCGGCAAGCAGCCCCCCGAAGATGAACCACGAGATGATCGCGAACACGATCTTGTGGGTCATGGTGAACGGCTTGCCGAAGAGCTCCTCGGAGAAGAAGACCCCGCTCACCACGGTGAGCGTGAGCAGCACGAAGGCCGCGAGCAGGATGCGGAAGAGGAGCGCCTCCATCTCGAGCAGCGGAGGGAGCCTGCGGATGAAGGGCGGGAGCACGCCGCGGTGCAGCCACTTCTCCTCGGCGAGCATCACCAGCGCGTGCACGGTGGCCACGAAGTAGAGGCTGTAGGCGAGCATCGCGATGGCGAAGTGCAGCGCGAAGAACGGGTCGCCGCCATAGGTGACGATGTGGTGGGTCGGGATGACGGCCTGCAGCAGCACCGCGCCCAGCGCGATCGGGGCCATGAGACCGAGGATCCCGCCCAGGCCCTGCATGGCGATGCCGCCCAGCCAGTAGATCGTCACCGTGAGCAGCACGAGCATGCCCACCGCGTTGGCAAGTCCCAGGTCGAGGCCCTCGGGGACCACCACCCGCCGGTAGAGCAGGGTGGCGTGCAGCACCAGCGCCACGGGCATGAGGGCGGTCTCCACCCGCAGCTCCGCGCCCGGCGAGGGCACCGCGGCATAGGCGGGCCGCGAAGCGCGCCACGCGATGCCGGAGAGCAGGAGCCAGCAGGCGGCGGTGCTAAAATACAAAATCAAATCAGGCATTTCAGTGCTGTACTCTCCTTGACCTCCCAAGTTTACCAATTCCCCATGCTCGACGCCCTGACGCAACGCCTCTCCTCCGTGGTGAAAACCCTGCGCGGCCACGCGCGGATCACCGACGACAACGTGCAGGAGATGCTGCGCGAGGTGCGCCTCGCGCTGCTCGATGCCGACGCGGGGCTGCCGGTGGTGAAGGATTTCGTCGCGAAGGTGAAGGAGAAGGCGCTCGGCCAGGAGGTGGCGGGAAGCCTCACGCCGGGGCAGGCGCTGGTGGGCATCGTGCACCAGGAGCTCGCCGCCTTGATGGGCGGCACGAACGCGGCACTCGACTTCGCCACCACGCCGCCCGCGGTGATCCTGCTCGCGGGCCTGCAGGGCTCGGGAAAGACCACGAGCGCGGGCAAGCTCGCCCGCCTGCTCAAGGGCGCGAAGAAGAAGGTGCTGCTGGTCTCCACCGACGTTTACCGTCCCGCGGCCATCGAGCAGCTCGCCACCCTGGGCCGGAACCTGGAGGTGGACGTCTTCGCCTCGGACGCGTCGCAGAAGCCGGTGGACATCGCGCGCGCGGCCGTGGACCACGCGAAGCGCCACTATCACGACGTGCTGATCGTGGACACGGCGGGCCGGCTGGGCATCGACGAGGCGATGATGGCGGAGGTGCGCGAGCTGCACGCGGCCGTGAAGCCCATCGAGACGCTCTTCGTGGTGGACGCGATGCAGGGCCAGGACGCGGTGAACGTCGCCCGCGCGTTCAGCGAGGCGCTCCCGCTCACGGGCATCGTGCTCACCAAGCTCGACGGGGATTCCCGCGGGGGCGCAGCACTTTCGGTGCGCCAGGTGACCGGCAGGCCGATCAAGTTCGTCGGCGTCTCGGAGAAGATGGACGGCCTCGAGGCCTTCCACCCGGATCGCATGGCCTCGCGCATCCTCGGCATGGGCGACATCCTCTCGCTCGTGGAGGAGGCGCGCGCCAAGGTCGACGAGAAGGAAGCGCAGAAGCTCGCCGACAAGTTCAAGAAGGGCAAGGATTTCGACCTCGAGGACTTCAAGAGCCAGCTCGCGCAGATGAAGAACATGGGCGGCATCGGCGGGCTCGCCGACAAGCTGCCGGCCCAGCTCACGCAGATGGCGCAGCAATCCCCGGAGCTGCAGGAAAAGGCGCTGCGGCGCACCGAGGGCATCATCAACGCGATGACGCCCGCCGAGCGGCGCAAGCCCGAGCTGCTCAAGGCCTCGCGCAAGCGCCGCATCGCCGCGGGCGCGGGCGTGCAGGTGCAGGAAGTCAATCGCCTCCTCGCCCAGTTCGAGCAGATGCAGAAGATGATGAAGATGATGCGCGGCGGCAACCTGGGCAAGATGCTGCGCGGCATGAAAGGCATGATGCCGCGCATGCGGTGAGCGACCGGGGCGCCATTCCAGATGCCGCGGCAAACGGGTATAATTGCCGGTTTGCCGCATTCATCTAAGTTGCCCGTTATCAACGGGAAAGGAGCCACCGTGGTAGTCATCAGAATGGCGCGAGGCGGAGCCAGGAACCGCCCCTTCTACAACATCGTCGTCGCCGATTCGCGCATGCCGCGCGACGGGCGCTTCATCGAGCGCATCGGCTTCTACAATCCCAAGGCCGCGCAGCACGAGCCGAAGTACCGCATCGCGCTCGACCGCGTCGCCCATTGGGTCGGCCAGGGCGCGCAGCCCTCGGACGCCGTGAAGAAGCTGATCAAGCGTGGCAAAGCCGAAGTCACCGGCAAGCAGGAAGCCGCCGCCAAGTAAGGCTCCCGTCCCGCCCGGCGAGGATGGGCCGGAGCGCGTGGTGATGGGGCGCCTGGTGGGTGCGTTCGGCGTGCAGGGCTGGATCAAGGTGAAGGCCTTCACCGAACGGCCCGAGAGCCTTGGCGAGCACCCCCGCTGGTCGCTGCGCACCCGCGACGGCTGGCGCGAGATGCGCCTCGAGGGCTACGAGGTGCACTCGAAGGGCCCGGTGGCGAAGCTCGAGGGCTGCGACGATCGGGCTGCAGCCGATGGGCTGCGCGGATGCGATATCGCCGTGGAGCGCGAAGCGCTGGGCGAGCCGGAGGAAGGAACGATCTACTGGGTCGACCTGGTCGGCCTGGAAGTGGTGGACGGCGAAGGGCAGTGCCTCGGCAGGGTCGAGGGGTTGTTCCAGACCGGGCAGACGAGCGTGATGGTGGTGCGCCCGGCCGACGGCGGGCGCGAGCGGATGATCCCGTTCGTGGCCGACTACGTGAAGGCGGTCGATCGCGCCCTCGGGTGCGTCACGGTGGACTGGAAGGCGGATTACGACCCGTGATGCGATTCGACGTGATCACGATCTTCCCGGAGATGTTCGACGCCCTCCTGGACCATGGCATCACGCGCCGCGCGCTGGACGAGCGGGTGTTCGACCTGAAGGCGTGGGATCCGCGGGACTTCACGACCGACGGCTATCGCCGGATCGACGACCGCCCCTACGGAGGCGGCCCGGGGATGGTGATGATGGCCGGGCCGCTGGAGC
>JAAOZZ010000457.1 GCA_012274175.1 Betaproteobacteria bacterium | reverse complement strand
TTGCGTCCCGACCAGAAGCGCAGGCGCTCGGCCTCGCTCGCCGAGCAGCGGATGTCGGTGGCCCCGCTCGCGCGCATCACCTCGATCATCTTCGCGGTCTCGTGGGCGACCTCCTCGCGGGTGCCGTCGGACTCGGCGAGCAGGATCGCCTGCGCCCCGAGGTCGTAGCCCGCGTGCACGAAATCCTCGACCGCGCTCGTGGCGAGCTTGTCCATCATCTCGAGCCCGGCGGGAACGATGCCCGCGCCGATCACGTTCGCCACCGCCTCGCCCGCACTCTCCACGTCGCGGAACGACGCCATCACCACCTGGGCCGTCTCGGGGCGGGGCAGCAGCTTCACCGTCACCTCGAGCGTGATGGCGAGCATGCCTTCCGAGCCGGTGATGAGCGCCAGCAGGTCGTAGCCCGGGGCGTCGAGCGCCTCGGAGCCCAGGTCGAGAAGATCGCCGTCGATGGTGATCGCGCGCACGCGCGCCACGTTCTGCACCGTGAGGCCGTACTTGAGGCAGTGCACGCCGCCGGAATTCTCCGCCACGTTGCCCCCGATGGAGCACGCGATCTGGCTCGAAGGGTCCGGCGCGTAGTACAGGCCGAGGGGCGTGGCGTGCTGGGAGATGCGCAGGTTCGTCACACCCGGCTGCACGCGCGCGAGGCGCGCGAGCGGGTCCACATGCACGATCCGGTTGAATTTCGCGAGAGACAGGAGGATGCCCTGGGCGAGCGGCAGCGCGCCGCCGGACAATCCCGTGCCGGAGCCGCGCGCCACCACGGGAGTCTTCGTCTCCCGCGCCACCGCGAGCACCGCCGCGACTTCCTTCTCGTCGGCGGGGATCACCGCCACGAGCGGGGTCGCGCGATAGGCCGAGAGGCCGTCGCACTCGTACGGCTTGAGGTCCTCGCGCTCCACGAGCACCGAGGCGGCCGGCAAAGCGCGCGCAAGCCGCCCGGCGACCTCGGCGGCGCGGGGCCTCTCGCTGGAATGTGCGTCGGCGGAAGGTGCGTGGGCGGCGCTCATGGGGCACTTCAGGGGAACGGCGCGGGGAAACCTTTGCCTACAATGATACCGTGATGCAACCCGCCCTCTACTATGTGCTCGCGGCGCTGCTGGTGGTGGCCGGCCTCGTCGGGACGATCCTGCCGGTGCTGCCCGGCGCGCTCCTCGTCTTCGGCGGGCTTTTCCTCGCCGCGTGGGCCGACGGTTTCGCGCGCGTGGGCACCGTGGGCCTGGGGATCATCGCGGCCCTGGGCCTGCTCGCGCTCGCGGTCGATTTCGCGGCCTCGGTGCTCGGGGCGAAGCGCGTGGGGGCGAGCCCCCAGGCGCTCGCGGGGGCCGCCCTGGGTGGCCTCGTGGGCCTCTTCCTGGGCATTCCCGGCCTGATCCTCGGTCCTTTCCTCGGTGCCGTGGCGGGCGAGCTTCTCGCGCGCCGGGGGCTGCTCCAGGCGGGCAAGGTGGGCCTGGGCACCTGGCTGGGGCTGCTCTTCGCCGCGGTCGCGAAGCTCGCGCTCGCGTTCCTGATGGTCGCGACCTTCCTCGCCTTCTACCTCACGACATGACGGCGAGCTGCTGGTTCGCGTTCTCCAGGCGCTCCACCAGCGTGTTGAGGAAGCGCTCGTCGAAGAGCCTGCGGCACGAGAGCGACGCGGCGCGCAGGTCCTCGGCGCGGATCTTCATCAGGATCACGTCGGAGGTCGTGGTGACCGTCGCGGAGCGGTGCGGCGCGTCCTTGTGGGCGAGGTAGGACATCTCGCCGAAGCAGTCGCCCGCGGTAAGCACGGAGAGCGTGCGCTTGCCGCGCGTGACCCGCACGTATCCGCCGGCGAGGATGAAGAAAGAATCGCCGTGGTCGCCTTCCTTGATGAGCGCGGTGTCGGGCTTGAACTTCGCCCATTTGCTCAGGCGCATCACCTCCCAGAGCTCGTTCTCGGGGAATTCGCGGAAGAAGGGCAGCGTGCGCAGCATGCTGAAGCGCTCGGTGTCGGAGGAGTCGCGCTTTTCCTCGGCCTTGTGCTCCTGCTTCCACGTCTCGGCGAGCGCCTGGCCGAACGCGTCCCACGTGGGGTAGCGCTTCGAAGGATCCTTCGCGATCGCCTTCATCACGATGGCGTCGAGCTCCGGGGAGATGCCGTCGCGGTGCTTGCTCGGCGACTCGGGCTCCGTGTTCACGATCTGGTAGATCACGCTCATGGTGTTGGCGCCCGAGAACGGCAGCCGCGCCGTGAGCATGTAGTACATCACCACGCCGAGCGCGTAGATGTCGGTGAGGTGGGAGGCCTGCGCCGTGCCGGTGACGAGCTCGGGCGCCATGTACGCGGGGGAGCCCACGTTGGTGATGATGGTGCGGTCCGAGACCGTGTTGATCGCCGCGCCGAAGTCGGCGATCTTGATGTCGGTGCCCTCGTGGTGGAGGATGTTGCCGGGCTTGATGTCCCGGTGGGTGAGGCCGAGGGTCTGGGCGAAGGCGAGCGCGCGCACGCACTTGAACACGATCTCGGCCACCTCCCGCGGCTCCAGGAGCTGCTCGGGCTTGCAGAACTTCTCGAGGGTGCCGCCCTCGATGTACTCCATCACGATGTAGCTGTACTTGTCCTCCACCACCGCGTCGTAGATCTGCACGATGTGCGGGTGGTTGAGCTTGCCCGCGAGGGCGGCCTCGTTCAGGAACATGCTGCGGTAGAAGGCGCCGTCCTCGCTGTTCTTGAGCGCCTCGGGGTAGGCGATCTTGATCGCCACCTTGCGCTGCCCGAACGGGTCCTCGGCGAGGTAGACCTTGCCCGTGGCGCCCTTTCCCAGCTCGCCCAGGATCTGGTACTTCCCGATGGCCTGGCGCGCCGTGCTCATACGCAGCGCCCTCCGTCCACCTCGAGGCAGGCGCCGGTGACGAACGCGGCCTCGTCGGAAGCGAGGAAGAGTGCCGCGTTGGCGACGTCGAGGGGCTTGGACATCCGGCCCAGGGGAATGGAGGCCACGAACTTCGCGCGGTTCTCCGGGGTATCGGGCATGCCCATGAACATCTCCAGCAGGCCCGTCTCGCCGATGACGGGGTTCACCACGTTCACGCGGATCCGGTCGGGGCCCAGCTCGGCGGCCATGGAGCGCGAGGTCACGATCGCCGCGCCCTTGGACCCGTTGTACCAGGTGAGTCCCGGCCGGGGGCGCACGCCCGCGGTGGAGGCGATGGTCACGAAGCAGCCGCCGCCCGCCTTGCGGAAATGGGGCACCGCGTGCTTCGCGGTGAGGAAGAGCGACTTCACGTTCACCGCGTAGACGCGGTCGAATTCCTCCTCGCCCACCTCGAGCATCGGGCGGTTGCGATGGGTGGTGCCGGCATTGTTCACGACGATGTCCAGGCGCCCGAAGGACTCGAGCGCCGAGCGCACGAGGCGCTGCACGTCGGCGTCCTTCGAGACGTCGCCGACCGTCACCGCCGCCCGCCCGCCCGCGGCGCGGATCCCGGAGGCGACGCGCTCGGCGGGGCCCGCCGCGATGTCGTTCACCATCACCGCCGCACCTTCCGCCGCGAAGCGCCTGGCGATCGCCTCGCCGAATCCCGATCCGGCCCCGGTGACGATGGCCGCCTTTCCGTCGAGTCGCATGTCGTTCCCGTTTGCCCGGTGGGCGCGGGCGGAATGCCGCGCACGGGAATTATCCCCGAAAGTGGAAACGCCGTCCCGGTCCATCCGGGGACGGCGCTTTCCGGGTCGAGCGGGTTCAGAAAAGCCCGGTGATCCTCCCGTCGTCGGTCACGTCGATCGCGCAGGCCGACGGCACCTTGGGCAGGCCCGGCATCGTCATGATGTCGCCGCAGATCATCACCACGAACTCCGCGCCGGCGGCGAGCCGCACCTCGCGCACGTTCACCACGTGCCCGGACGGGGCACCGCGCAGCTGCGGATCGGTCGAGAAGGAATACTGCGTCTTGGCGACACAGATCGGGTAGTGGCCGTAGCCGGACTCCTGCAGCTTCTTGATCTGGGCCCGCACCTTGGAGTCCGCGGTGATGTCCGAGGCGCCGTAGATCTTCGTGGCGATGGCCTTCATCTTGTCCCAGAGGGTCGCCTGCTCGTCGTAGACGAACTTGAAGCTGTTGGGCTCCTCGCACAGGCGCACGACCTCGTTGGCGACCTCCACCGCGCCCTTGCCGCCCTCGGCCCAGTGGCGCGCGAGGATCACCTTCGCTCCGTGGTGGGCCATCTTGTCCTGCAGCAGCCGCACTTCCGCGTCGGTGTCCTCGGTGCGGTGGTTGATCGCCACCACGCAGGGCAGGCCGTAGTTGTTGCGGATGTTGTTCACGTGGCGCTCGATGTTGGCGATGCCCTTGGCGAGGGCGTCGAGGTTTTCCTTGCCCAGCTCCTTCACGTCGATGCCGCCGTGGTACTTGAGCGCGCGAATGGTGGCCACCAGCACCACCGCCGAGGGCCGGAGGCCCGCCTTGCGGCACTTGATGTCGACGAACTTCTCCGCGCCCAGGTCCGCGCCGAATCCCGCCTCGGTGACCACGTAGTCGCCCAGCTTCAACGCCGTCTGGGTCGCGAGCACCGAGTTGCACCCATGGGCGATGTTGGCGAAGGGGCCGCCGTGGATGAACGCGGGCGAATGCTCGAGCGTCTGCACGAGGTTGGGGGCGAGCGCGTCTTTCAGCAGCGCGGCCATCGCGCCGTGGGTCTTCAGGTCCTTCGCGAGGATGGGCTTCTGGTCCCGGGTGTAGCCGCAGACGATCTTGCCCAGGCGCTCCTTCAGGTCCTTCAGGCTCATGGACAGGCAGAAGATCGCCATCACCTCGGAGGCGACGACGATGTCGAAGCCATCCTCCCGCGGGAAGCCGTTGGCGGGACCGCCCAGGGCGATGGTGATCTGCCGCAGCGCCCGGTCGTTCATGTCGAGCACGCGCTTCCACGCGATCCGGCGCACGTCGAACCCCAGCTCGTTGCCGTGGTTGATGTGGTTGTCGATCATCGCCGCCAGCAGGTTGTTGGCGAGCTGGATCGCGTTGAAGTCGCCGGTGAAG
>JAAOZZ010000456.1 GCA_012274175.1 Betaproteobacteria bacterium | reverse complement strand
TGCTGCGACAAGACCGGCACCCTCACCGAGAACCGCATGGCCGTGGCCGAGATCTGGCGCGACGGCGCGTGGCACGCTGCGTCCGCGCGCGATGCCGCCGACAGGCCCCTGCTCGACACCGCCACCCTCGCCTGCGAGCTCGATCCCTTCGATCCCATGGAGCGCGCCATCGTGAAAATCGGGGACAGACCCCGATTTCCGCCAGATGGAAATCGGGGTCTGTCCCCAATTTCCCTCGAGCGGCGCTATCCGCTCTCGGAGGGATTCCTGGCCGTGTGTCACGGGTGGCGGCTCGGGACGGGAGAGGCGGTGCTCGCGATGAAAGGCGCGCCGGAGACGGTGCTCGGGATGTGCGACGCGAGCCCTTCCGAGCGGGCTGCGGCGCTCGCCGCCGCGGAGCAGGCCGCGGGTCGCGGCCTGCGCCTGCTCGCCGTCGCGCGCGCGCCGGTGGCGGCGAGCACGCCCTCGGGCGAGCCCGATTGGCCGGCGACGCTCACGGGGCAAACCTTCCGTTTCCTCGGCTTCGTGGCCCTCGCCGACCCGTTGCGCGCGACGGTGCCGGGTGCGGTGGCGCTCGCCCGGCGCGCGGGCATCCGCGTGGTGATGATCACCGGCGACCATCCCGAGACCGCGCGCGCGATCGCACGGCAGGCGGGCATCGATGCCGGCCGCGTGGTGACGGGCCCCGAATTGGCGGCCATGGACGAAGCGGCCCTCGATCGCGCGGCGCGTACCACGCAAGTGTTCGCCCGCGTGCGCCCGGAGCAGAAGCTCGCGCTCGTGAAGGCGTACCGCGCCGCGGGCGAAGTGGTCGCGATGACCGGCGACGGTGTCAACGACGCCCCGGCGTTGAAGGCCGCGGACATCGGCATCGCCATGGGCAAGCGCGGCACCGACGTCGCGCGCGAGTCCGCCTCCCTCGTGCTGCTCGACGACGATTTCACCTCGATCGTGGGCACCGTGCGCCTGGGGCGGCGCATCTACGAGAACATCCGCAACGCGATGCGCTACCTGGTCGCGGTGCACGTGCCGCTCGCGGGCATGAGCCTGCTGTCGCTCGTTGCCGGCTGGCCCCTTTTCGCCTTCCCGGTGCACGTGGTGTTCCTCGAATTCGTGATCGACCCGGCGTGCTCCATCGTGTTCGAGGCGGAACGCAGCGATCCGCACATCATGGAGCGTCCCCCGCGCGCTCGCGGCGAGCGGCTCTTCACCGGGCGCACCCTCGGCATCGGCCTGGCGCTCGGCGCCAGCGTCTTCGCGGCGGTGGCACTCGTCTACGGCTTCGCCTTGCGCTCGCACGGGGAAGGCGAGGCGCGCGCCATGGCTTTCGCCGCCCTCGTCGTCGGCAATCTCGCGCTGATCCTGGTGAACCGCTCCGGGGAGCTCACGCTCTGGGAAGCGTTCGCGCGCGAGAACCCCGCGCTGTGGTGGATCGTGGGCGCCACGCTCGCGGCGCTGGCCGTGGTGGTCTACGTTCCGGGGCTCGCGGAACTTTTCCGCTTCGCGCCGGTGGGCGCCCGGGACGCGGCGATCGCGGCCGCCGCGGGCATCGTCTCCGCGCTCTGGTACGACCTGCTGAAAGTGTTCATGCGCCGGAAATGATGGGCGGCGCGGCTGCCGGGCCGCTCGCGCCCGCGAGTGCCAGCGCCGCGGAGCGCAGCTTGTGCTGCAGCCACAAGGCCCCCGCGACCTCGCGCGGATCGAGCTCGCCGTCCGCCACCAGTTGCGCGCCGATCCTGCGACCCGCGGCCCTGTGGGTGGCGAGCGCCTCCGCCAAGGCGCGCGAGGTGACCAGGCCCTGCGCGAGGAGGATCTGCCCGAGGCGCAACGGCCGCGCCGTGCCGAGCGTGGCCGCCTCGTGCACGAGGACCGCCATGCGCCGCGGATCGCCGGCGGCGATCAAGGCGAGGGTCTTCGCGTCCTCCAGACGGCGTTCCAATACGAGCGTCATGGCGGCCCGCGCCGCCGCGGGCAGCTCGAGGGCCTCGAGGAGTATTCGTCGTCCGGATTCCACTGGCCGCTCCCGGTTTCGGGCGTTCGCGCGGGGTGGAAATGCGCGCGACATTGATAGTCTCATTCTGGAGGCGAGTTCACCTTCCGGGTTGACACCCGTCAATGGCGCGGCCATCCGTCCGGCGATGCGGACATTGCGCGGGATCAATCGCCGATCGCCGCCGCCGCCGAAAATGGGAGCATGAAGCCATCCCGCAAGCAGGCATTCGCCGTCGTGGCCGTGCTCGTCGCCCCGTGGGCCGCGTCCTGCGACCGCGTGATCGACCTGGTGGATGGGCGTATCGTCTCGGACGGGCCCCGTTCCGGTTGATTCGGTCCGACGCCCGCCACCAGGAGGATCCATGCAAGAAGCCGCCGCCGTCCCGCAATACCTGCACGACACCTACTGGTGGGCCTACGTCCACCCGAATGCCGTGCGGCTCTTCGAGCGGCAGTGGCTCGTGAACCTGATCCTGTGGGGCAACTTCGCGAAGCTGCGCGACGGGGCGCTCGCGGAGCTGGGGACCGAGCTTCCGGGGCGCACGCTCCAGGTCGCTTGCGTGTACGGCGACTTCACTCCGTGCCTCGCCGAGCGCGTGCACGCCGGCGCGGGCGCCCTCGACGTGGTCGACGTGCTGCCGATCCAGCTGCAGAATCTCCAGGCCAAGCTTCCCGCCCATGCCCAGGCGAACCTCGTCCAGCGGGACGCCTCGGACCTGCGCTTTCCCGATGCCTCCTACGAGCGCGTCGTGCTCTTCTTCCTGCTGCACGAGATGCCGCTCGAGGTCCGGCGGCGCACGCTCGACGAGGCGCTGCGCGTGGCCAAGCCCGGCGCGCAGGTGGTGATCGTGGACTACCACGCGCCCGGCCGCTGGCATCCCCTGCGCGCGGTGATGCGGTGGATCCTGCGCAATTTCGAGCCCTTCGCGCTCGACCTGTGGAACCACGAGGTGGAACGCTGGCTGCCCGCGGAACGGGTCGCCTCGATCCGCAAGGAGACGTTCTACGGCGGGCTGTACCAGAAGCTCGTGGTCACCGCGCGCTAGGTCCCGCCGTGGGCGTCCGCGCGCCCGATTTGCCGCCGATTTGACGCGTATCATGGTGCTCCGCGCGCCCCGGAGTTATCTATGGGGCATCGACAACGGGCGCGGGCGCTGTCCGCGCCGCCATCCCACGAAGGAGTGAGTTCATGTCGCAACTGGCCCCTATCCTGCCGGCCGCGTCCCGGTCGGCACGCATGGCCCTCATGCTGGCGCTCGCCTGCGCGGCCGCACCGGCGCTGTCCGATTCCGGGGCCGTGCCGCCGGAGCGCAGCGGCGAGCAGCTGGTGAAGCAGGTGTGCGTCCAGTGCCACGGGACCGGGGCCAACGGCGCTCCGCGCATCGGAGACGCGGCGGCGTGGAAATCCCGCGCGTCCCAAGGCCTCAGCGGCCTCACCAAGCACGCGATCGCGGGCCTGCGCAAGATGCCGCCCCACGGCGGCAAGATGGACACCTCCGACCTGGAACTCGAGCGGGCCATCACGTACATGGTGAACCAGTCCGGCGGGCACTGGACCGAGCCCATCGACCGCGCGCGCCCGCCGAAGGAGCGCACCGGCGAGCAGATCGTCCAGGCGCAATGCCACAAGTGCCACGAGAAGGGCGTGAACGGCGCGCCTCGCATCGGCGATCGCAAGGAGTGGATCCGGCGCGCCGGCCCGGGCCTGGATTCCCTCGTGCGCTCGGCCATCAACGGCCACGGCGGCATGCCCGCGCGCGGCGGCATGGCCAACCTCACCGACGCCGAGATGCGGGCGGCCATCACCTACATGTTCCAGACCAGCGTAAAGCACCCCACGTCGCCATGAAGATCCTGCTCGCCGCCGACGGCTCCGAGTTCACCAAGCGCGCCGCCCGCCAGCTCGCGCGGCACATCCGATGGTTTGCCGAGATGCCCGAGGTGCACGTGCTGCACGTGCATCCGCCGGTGCCCTACCCCGGGGCGGCCGCGCGCGCGGGCAAGTCGGCGCTGGAGAAGTACCTGCGGGAGGACAGCGAGGAAGCGCTCGCCCCCGCGAAGAAGGAGCTCACCAAGGCCGGCGTCGCGTTCGAGGCCACGTGGTGCACGGGCGATGTGGTGCGCGAGATCGCCGCCTTCGTGAAGAAGCACGACATCGACCTCATCGTCATGGGCTCCCACGGCGAAGGCGCGCTTTCCAACCTCGTGCTGGGCTCGGTCACCACCAAGGTGCTCGCCACGGTGAAGACACCGCTGCTGATCGTGCGCTAGCGCGCCTAGAAGCCCAGCTGCAGCAGCGTCGCCGCGGCGAGGATCGTGGCCGCGGCCGCGAGCCCGTAGCACGCCGCCTTCGCGACCATCCCGGTATGCAAGCCCAGGTCGTGCAGGCTATGGTAGATGCGGTGCGCTCCGTGCCACAGGAAAAGCGAGATCACCGCGAACACGAAGGCCTTTCCCGCCCCGTTGCGGCAGAACGCGAGCACGCCCTCGTAGCCCATCGTCCGCGTCGGCAGCCAGTGCAGCGGCGCGGCGATGCCGGTGACGAAGACCAGGGCGGCGCCCAGCAGCGCCGAGAGCATCCCGCCCGCGCCGAAGAGCACCCAGAAGACCGGCTGGTTCGAGCGCTTCACGATGCGAGCCACGCCACGAAGGCCACGAAGGCGGCGGAGGCGATCGCAGCGGCCGCGAGCCCCAGCGCGGTGATCGCCGCTCCCGGAAGCCTGCGTCCGCCCACCACCACCGGCGGCATCGTCTTGGGCATGATGCGAAACCAGCTCCACGTGTGGTAGGCGAAGATCGCGCAGAGAGCGACGTGGAAAGCGATGGACCACGGGTTCGCGAGTCCCTCGAGCCACTCGCCGAACGCCGCCTCGCCCTGGGACAGGCGGATCACGCCCGCCAGCAGGATCAGCGCGTAGGCCACCACGAACACCGCGGTCGCCTCGCGCGCCATGTAGTGGATGAAGAACGGATCGCGGCGCCACCAGCCGTCCATGGACCTCACGTAGGTGCGCCGGAGGGCCATGTCAGCGCTTGCCCGGCAGGAAGCGCGCGAACCAGTCGATCGCGCTCGCCGTCTTGTTCACGTTCACCGCGTTGGCGGGGTCCACCTGCTTGGGGCAGACCTCGGAGCAATAGCCCACGGCGGTGCAGCTCCAGACACCTTCCTCGGAATGCACGAGCTGCATGCGCTCCGCGCTCGCCCCGTCGCGCGAGTCGCTGTTGTAGCGATGCAGCAGCGCCGTGAGGCCGGGGCCGAGGAAATCGGGATTCAGCCCGTACTGCGGGCAGGCGGAGTAGCAGAGCATGCAGTTGATGCAGTGGCTGAAGGATTCGTAGCGGGCGAGCTGGGCGGGCGTCTGGGTGTAGGGGCCCTCCTCGAGGGTGCGCGGCTCGCGCGGCTCGATCCACGGCTTGATGCGCTCGAGCTTGCCCACGAAATCCTCGGCGTCCACCACGAGGTCGCGCTCGATCGGAAAATGGGCGAGGGCCTCGACCCGCACGGGGCCGGGAGCGAGGTCCCGCAGGAACGTACGGCACGCGAGCTTCGGCACGCCGCCGATCATCATCCCGCAGCTGCCGCAGATCGCCATCCGGCACGACCAGCGGAACGTGAGGGAGCCGTCCAGGGTGTCCTTGATGTACTGCAGGCCCTGCAGGACGGACATGTCTTCGGTATAGGGGATGGTCCAGCGATCGACGTACGGGTTCGTGCCCTTCGCGGGCTGGTAGCGCAGGACCTCGACGGTGATGGTGCGCGGCTCAGGCATCGGTTGCCTGCTCGAGGTCCGCCGCCTCGCCTGCGGCGCCGTAGGCGCGCGTGCCCGGCGGCGAGCGCGTGATCACCACGTCGCTCCAGCCGATGCGCGGGGCGCCGTCGCCCACCTGCCATGCCATCGTGTGCTTGAGGTACCCGGCGTCGTCGCGCTCGGTGCAGCCTTCGTCGAGGCGCTGGTGCGCCCCGCGCGACTCGCGCCGCGCGAGCGCCGAATGGGCCATGGCCTCGGCGACATCGAGCTGGAAGCCCAGCTCGAGGGTCGCGAGCCATTCGGTGTTCCATCCTTCCGCGCGATCGCCGAGCGTCACGCGCCCCACGCGCTCCTTCAGCTCCGCGAGGGTACGACACGTCTGCTCGATCTGCGCCCCGGTGCGATAGATGCCGCAGCCCTGCTCCATGGCGCGCGCCATGTCCTCGCGTACCGATGAGAGCCGTTCGCCTCCGCCCGGGCCCCGCAGGGGCCGCGTGGCGCGATCCCGCGCGTCCTGGGCCTGCCAGCGCAGCGCGACCCCGTTGCTCCCGATCGCCGCGCGCGCGAAGCGCGCCGCCTGCTCGCCCGCCACCTTGCCGAAGACGCAGAGCTCGGCGAGGGAATTGGAACCCAGCCGGTTCGCGCCGTGGATGCCGCTGCTCGCGCATTCGCCGGCGGCATAGAGGCCCGGCAGGGGCGCGGCGGCATTCACGTCGGTCGGGATGCCGCCCATCGTGTAGTGCACCGCGGGGCGCACCGGGATCGGCTCGCGGGCGGGATCGATGCCGAGGAACTGCTCGGCCATCTCGTAGATCTGCGGCAGGCGCTCGCGCAGCTTCGCTTCCCCGAGGTGGCGCAGGTCGAGGTGCACGGCCGAGCCCTGGGGTGTGTCGATGGTGCGGCCCTTGCGCTCCTCGTGCCAGAAGGCCTGGGAGAGGCGGTCGCGGGGACCCAGCTCCATCGCCTTCTTGCGCGGCCAGGGATCAGGGGGGCCGAGGCCGTAGTCCTGCAGGTAGCGGTAGCCGTCGCGGTTCAGGAGCACTCCGCCTTCGCCGCGGCACGCTTCGGTGAAGAGCAGGCCCGTGCCCGGCATGCACGTGGGGTGGTACTGCACGAATTCCATGTC
>JAAOZZ010000071.1 GCA_012274175.1 Betaproteobacteria bacterium | reverse complement strand
AGGATGTCGAAGGCGAGCGTCGACTTGCCCGATCCGGACACGCCGGTGACCACGGTGAATTTCCCGCGCGGGATCTCCACGTCGATGTTCTTCAGGTTGTGCTCGCGCGCGTGGCGCACGCTGATGTTGTGCGAGCGCGCCCTCATGGCGGGCAGGCGCGGCCCTGGTTCCCGCGCTTCGGGCGGCACGATCCTGCCGGGAACGAGCGCCTTCTCGTAATCGACCAGCGCGCGACCCGTGTGGGAATTCCCGTTCGCCATCACCTGCTTCGGCGTGCCGACCGCGACGATCTCGCCCCCCGCGTCCCCGCCCTCGGGACCTAGGTCGACGATCCAGTCGGAAGCGCGGATCACGTCCAGGTTGTGCTCGATCACGATGAGGGAGTGGCCCGCGGCGATGAGCTTGCGGAACGCTCCCAGTAGCTTGGAGACGTCCTCGAAGTGCAGGCCGGTGGTGGGCTCGTCGAACAGGAAGACGCGGGTCTTCGGCTTGCCCGGGGCGCCGCCATCGCGGGGACGGCGCGGCAACATGGCGATGGAGCGGCCGGCGGCCTCCGCGAGGTGGCCCGCGAGCTTCAGGCGCTGCGCCTCGCCCCCGGAAAGCGTGGGCACCGGCTGGCCCAGGCGCAGGTAGTCGAGGCCTACGTCCACGAGGGGCTGCAGCCGGCGCACGATCTCCGAATCCCCCGGAAATGCCGCCACCGCCTGCTCGATGGTGAGTTCGAGCACCTGCGCGATGCTGCGCCCGTCCACCTTCACTTCGAGCACCTCGTCGCGATAGCGCGTGCCGTTGCAGTCGGGGCAGCGCAGGTACACGTCCGAGAGGAACTGCATCTCGACATGTTCGAAGCCGTTGCCGCTGCACGTCGGGCAGCGGCCGTTGCCGGAGTTGAAGCTGAAGGTGCCGGCGGTGTACCCGCGCGTCTTGGAGTCGGTGGCGGAGGCGAAGAGCTCGCGGATCGCATCGAAGGCGCCCACGTAGCTCGCGGGATTCGAGCGCGTCGTGCGCCCGATGGGCGACTGGTCCACGAACACCACGTCGTTCACGCGATCCTCGTTGGCGAGGGCGCGGAACGCCCCGGGCGTCTCCGTGGGCTTGCCGAGGTGCTTGAGGAGCGCCGGGTGCAGCACGTCCTGGACCAGCGTCGACTTGCCCGAGCCCGACACGCCGGTCACGCACACCAAACGGTGGAGCGGGAAGTCCGCGTCGATGTCCTTGAGGTTGTGCTCGGTGGCGCCGCGAATGCCCAGGCACACCGTGCCCTGCAGCGGATCGCGCGCGAGGTCGTTGGGCACCTCGGTGCCGGGACGGCGCACCTCCACGTCGGGGAGGCGATCGTCGGCGCGCCGGCGTCCCGAGAGGTACTCCGCGGTGAGGCTGTCGGCGCTTTTGATCGCCTCGGGCGTGCCGAAGAAGACGATCTCGCCGCCGTGCTCGCCGGGCCCGGGGCCCATGTCCAGCAGCTTGTCCGCCTCGAGCATGATCTGCGGATCGTGCTCCACGACCACGATCGAGTTGCCCGCGTCGCGCAGGCGCTTCATCACCTCGATCACCCGTCCCATGTCGCGCGGGTGCAGGCCGATGGAGGGCTCGTCGAGCACGAAGAGCGTGTTCACGAGCGAGGTCCCCAGGGCGGTGGTGAGGTTGATGCGCTGCACCTCGCCGCCCGATAGCGTGCGCGATTGCCGGTCGAGGGTGAGGTATCCCAGCCCCACTTCGCGCAGGTAGCCCAGCCGCGAGCGGATCTCGGCCAGCAGCAGCTCCGTGGCCTCGTCCAGGGGCGCGGGCAGCGTGAGGCGAGCGAAGAACTGCGCCGCCTGGTCGATGGGCAGCAGCATCGCGTCGTGAATCGAGAGGCCGGGAAGCGCCTCGAGCTGCTCGCGGGTCCAATCGGCACCCTTGGGCAGGTAGCGGCGTTGCGGGGGCAGGACCGAGTCGGCATCGTCCCGGGTACCGACGCGCCAGAGCAGCGATTCGGGCTTCAGGCGCGCGCCGCCGCACGCCGTGCACGGCGTGTACGCGCGGTAGCGCGACAGCAGTACGCGGATGTGCATCTTGTAGGCCTTGGTCTCGAGCCAGTCGAAGAAGCGCTGCACGCCATACCAGTGGGTCTTGCCGGATTTCCTCCAGCTCACCCAGTCGTCGTCGCCGCCGATCACCCAGCGCCGCTGCTCGGCCGTGAGGTCGCGCCACGGGGTATCCAGGGGGATGCCGCGCTTCGGCGCGAACTTCTCGAGGTCGTCCTGGCACTCGTCGAAGCTCTTCGTCTGGAAGGTCTTGATCGCGCCGCCGCGCAAAGTCTTCGTCTCGTCGGGGATCACGAGCCCGAAATCCACCCCGATCACGCGCCCGAAGCCGCGGCACGTGTCGCACGCTCCGATGGGCGAGTTGAACGAGAAGCGCGCGGGCGTGGGATCGGCGTAGTGGATGTCGCAGTGCGCGCAGTGCAGATCGGTGGAGAAGCGCCAGACGGCTCCCTCTCCCTCGTCGTCGACGAAGACGTTCACCCGCCCGGTGCCCACGCGCAATGCGGCCTCGATCGCCTCCATCACCCGCGCCTTCTCGGCCGTGCCCACGCGGATGCGGTCCTGCACCACCTCGAGGCGCTGGCCCTGGCGCCGATGGATGCGCGTGTATCCCTGTCCCTGCAGCAGCTTCGTGACCTCTTCCTCGGTGAAATTCTTCGGCACGTCGATGGGGAACGCGATCACGAGGCGCGGATCGCCGCCGTGCCGGGCGCGTTCGGAGAGCTCGGCGTAGATGGTTTCCGGGGTATCGCGGCGCACCGGGCGGGCGCAGCTGCGGCACGAGAGCTTTCCCGCGCGCGCGAAGAGCAGCTTCAGGTGATCGTTGATCTCCGTCATCGTGCCCACGGTCGAGCGCGACGTGCGCACCGGGTTCGTCTGGTCGATGGCGATGGCCGGCGGAATGCCCTCGATCGCGTCCACCTGGGGCTTGTCCATGCGGTCGAGGAACTGGCGCGCGTAGGGCGAGAAGGTCTCGACGTAGCGCCTCTGGCCCTCGGCATAGAGCGTGTCGAAGACGAGGGAGGACTTCCCCGACCCGGAAGGCCCCGTCACCACCACCAGCTCGCCCGTGGGGATGTCGACGTCGAGGTTCTTCAGGTTGTTCTGGCGCGCGCCGCGGATGCGGATCGCGTCGTGCGGCTCGTCGTTCAATGCGGCGGCGTCGCCCGCGGGGGCGGAGGAGAGGTCGTTCATGGGATCTCGAGAAGCGGCGCCCAGGCGGGCGCGAAAAAGGCGGGTCGACCCCTATTCTAGGGCCGAAATGCCGTCCGCCCGGTGGCCCGATCGATTCGGATTGCGATTGGGGATAACTCCCCGCAATCGCCCCGGAATCGGCCGGTTATCCCCACTGAAATGGGGGTGGTATTGCACCGCCGCAAGGGCGCCGGGGTGCTTGCGCGGCCCCCCGGTTGATCCTCGCCAAGTCCCCGAGCGCGACTTGTGCCACTGTGTACGTCATTCCGGTAAAGAAAGCGCCATGGTCCGAAAGGCCCAGCACGTTCGCGGTTCCGACCTGCACGGCTACAGCCGGCTCGCGGTCGACGCCGTCATCGGGCTGACCCGCCTGGTCGAGACGATGCACTTGAATATCGCGCGGGTTCCCGGCGTCCTCGGCAAGCCCATGGAGAAGCCCGCCGGCGGCATCACCGGCCTGGTGTACCGCACGATCCGCGGCGTGACGCGGCTCGTCGGGGGCGGCATCGACGCGCTGCTCGCGCAAGTCTCGCCGCTGCTGGAGGAGGAGCCGTCCTCGGTCGCGCGCGAGAGCCTGGTGGCGGCCCTGAACGGTGTGCTGGGAGATCATCTCCTGGAGACCGGGAATCCGCTCGCGATACCCATGCGGCTCCGCCGCGACGGGCAAGCGCTCGAGCTCACGCGCGAGGGCCTGGCCGGGGCCATTCCGCAAGCCACCGGCAACATCCTCGTTCTCTTGCACGGCTTGTGCCGCAGCGACCTTCAATGGCGCCGCAACGGCCACGACCACGGCGAGTCGCTGGCGTCCGATGCCGCCTTCGCCGCGCCCTTCACGCCGGTGTACCTGCACTACAACAGCGGGCTGCACGTCTCCACGAACGGCCGCGCCTTCGCCGGGCTGATGGAGGCGATGTGCGAGGCGTGGCCCGTGCCCGTCGCAGGGGTCACCATCGTCGCCCACAGCATGGGTGGACTGGTCGCGCGCAGCGCGTGCCACTACGGGAATGCCGCGGGACACCACTGGACGGGGCGGCTGCGCAGGATCGCTTTCCTCGGCACGCCCCATCACGGCGTTCCGCTGGAGCGCGGCGGCAACTGGGTGAACGCGGTCCTGGATTCCAGCCCCTACACGGGCGCGTTCGCCCGTCTCGGCAGGATCCGCAGCGCCGGCATCACCGACCTGCGCTATGGCGGCCTGCTCGACGAGGATTGGCGCGACCGCGACCGCTTCGCGCGCTCGGGGGACGAGCGGGTCGCGGTGCCGCTGCCGGAAGGCGTGGAATGCTACGCGCTTGCCGCGTCCTTCGCGCGCCGGCAGGCCGGGCGCAGCGGAGCGCTGCTGGGCGACGGCCTCGTGCCCGTGCCGAGCGCGCTGGGCCAGCACCCGGACGCGGCGCTGTGCCTGCCCATCCCGGAATCGCGCATGTGGATCGGCTACGGAATGGGCCACCTCGACCTGCTCGATCGCAGGGAAGTTTACGAGCGCATCCGGGATTGCCTCGCGCCGCGGGCCTGAGGCGCGCGGCGCGAACCACTGCGTGCTTCAGGCGACGAGGGCTTCCTGGGGCATCGGGATCGCGACCACGTACTCGTAGGCCGCATCGGTGAGGAAGTCCGCGTATTCGTCGCTGGAGACCAGGCGGTCGAGCAGCCACGCGGCCTCGTCGTACCGGAGGCCCGAGGCCCCCGGTACGCCCGAGACTCTTCTCAGCTCCTCCCCCAGAATCGCGCGGAACATCTCGAGGGTGACCTTGCGGCCGTCCTCGAGCACGCCTTTCGGGCTGCGGATCCACTGCCAGGCCTGCGAGCGCGAGATCTCCGCGGTGGCCGCATCTTCCATGAGATGGTTGATGGGAACGCACCCCTGGCCCGCGAGCCACGAGCCGATGTACTGCAGGCTCACGTTCACGTTGGTGCGCAGGCCCTGCTCGGTGATGGGCGATTGCGGCGCGAACGCGAGCAGGTCCTTCGCCTTCACGCACACGTCCTCGCGCTTGCGCTCGATCTGGTTCGCCCGCGGCATGATGCGGTCGAACACCGCCTGGGCGACGGGAACGAGCCCCGGATGCGCGACCCACGTGCCGTCGAAGCCGTCGTTCGCCTCGCGCTCCTTGTCGGCCACGACCTTCGCCATGGCGGCGTCGTTGGCGGCGGGATCGCCCTTGATCGGGATCTGGGCCGCCATGCCGCCCATGGCGTGGGCCCCCCGGCGATGGCAGGTCTTCACGAGAAGCTGGCAGTAGGCGCGCAGGAACGGGCTCGTCATGGTCACCAGCGCGCGGTCGGCGAACACGAAGTCGTGCCGGCGCAGCTTCTTGATGCAGCTGAAGATGTAGTCCCAGCGCCCGCAGTTGAGGCCCGCGGAGTGCTCGCGCAGCTCGTAGAGGATCTCGTCCATCTCGAAGGCGGCGGGCAGGGTCTCGATCAGCACCGTGGCCTTGATCGTGCCGCGGGGCAGGTGCATGCGGCTTTCGGCCTCGTTGAACACGTGGTCCCAGAGGCGCGCCTCGAGGTGGCTTTCGATCTTCGGCAGGTAGAAGTAGGGGCCGCTGCCGTTGGCCACGAGCTTCTCCGCGTTGTGGAAGAAGTACAGGCCGAAGTCGAAGAGCGAGGCGGACACCGGCTCGCCGTCCACCAGCATGTGGCGCTCGAGCATGTGCCAGCCGCGCGGGCGCACGATGAGCGTCGCCGTCTTCTCGTTCAACTGGTAGCACTTGCCCTCGGGGTTCTTGAAGCCGATGGTGCGGTCGATCGCCTGGCGCAGGTTGATCTGTCCGCGCATGACGTTCTCCCAGCTGGGCGTGAGGGAGTCCTCGAAGTCCGCCATGAAGGTGGATGCGCCCGAGTTGAGGGCGTTGATCACCATCTTGCGCTCGGCCGGGCCCGTGATCTCCACGCGGCGGTCGTGGAGGTCCGCCGGGATCGGCGCGATGCTCCACTGACCTTCGCGGATCGGGCGCGTCTCGGGCAGGAAGGCGAAGGTCTCGCCCGCGTCCAGGCGCGCCTGGCGCGCGGCGCGCGCGGCCATGAGCTCCCGGCGGCGCGCCTCGTACTTGCGGTGCAGGTGGGCGACGAACCCGACCGCGGGCGGGGTGAGGATCCGGTCGAAGAGGTTCGGCTGCTCGGGGGGAAGCTGGATGCCGGGAATGCGGAACTCGTCGCGTCTCATGTCCGTCTCCTCAGTCCGCCGCGGCCGCGTGCCCGGGCCGCAGCGGCGTGGGTTCCACGAAGAACTGCTCGTCCTCGGTCGAGCCGGCGAGCGCCGTCGTCGACGACTTGCCCGCCTGGATCACCTGGGTCACGTCGTCGAAGTAGCCGGTGCCCACCTCGCGCTGGTGCTTGACCGCCGTGAAGCCGCGCTCGGCGGCGGCGAACTCCTTCTGCTGCAGCTCGACGAAGGCCGTCATGTTGTCGCGCGCGTAGCCGTAGGCGAGGTCGAACATGCCGTAGTTGAGCGCGTGGAAGCCGGCCAGCGTGATGAACTGGAACTTGTAGCCCATGGCGCCCAGCTCGCGCTGGAACCGGGCGATGGTGGAATCGTCGAGGTTCTTCTTCCAGTTGAACGACGGCGAGCAGTTGTAGGCGAGCATGCGGTCGGGGTGGACCTTCTTCACGCCCTCGGCGAAGCGGCGGGCGAAATCCAGGTCCGGCGTGCCGGTCTCGCACCACACCAGGTCGGCGTACCCGGCGTAGGCGATGCCGCGCGCGAGCGCCTGGTCGAATCCCTTGCGCGACTTGTAGAAGCCTTCCGAGGTGCGCTCGCCGGTGAGGAAGGGCTTGTCGTTGGCGGCCACGTCGCTGGTGACGAGGTCGGCGGATTCCGCGTCGCTGCGCGCGAGCAGGATCGTGGGCACGCCCAGCACGTCGGCGCCCAGGCGCGCGGCGACGACCTT
>JAAOZZ010000455.1 GCA_012274175.1 Betaproteobacteria bacterium | reverse complement strand
CGTACACCGCGGGAATTACCTATTACGTCGACGACTCGCTCAACGACACCTCGGGCGCCACCCATTTCGACGACATCCTTTCGCGCCCGACGTTGCTCACGGCGATCAACAAGGCGGGCCTCGGTCCCCGCACCCACCCGTGATGCGGCGCCGCCAGCAGGGCGCCGGCGCGGTCTTCATCGTCGTCATCCTGCTCATCGCGCTGCTGGTGGCGCTCGCGGTGGTCTCCTTCAACCGCTCGGGCAACGCCGTCACCGATCGCGGGCAGACCAGCACCAACCTCGCGGCCGCGGCCGCCGCCCTCGATCAGTTCGCGGGAGCCTCGGGCCGGCTGCCCTGTCCCTCCAATCCGGGCACCTCGGCCGCGGATCCGGGCGACGGCGTCGAGTCGCCCGCCGTGCCGACGGGAAGCTGCGATTACTCGCTGGGCACGCTGCCGTGGCGCACCCTCGGCATGCGCCGCGACGACGCCTTCGATGCGTGGGGCTGGAAGATCTCCTACCGCGTCTACAGCGGTGGCACCGGCAGCTTCACACAGGCCGGCGGCGCCAGCATGGTGAACTGCGACACGATCCAGGCCCTCACCACTCGCCAGCCCGTGGACGGCAACGGCCTCTGTCCCACGGCCCACGACACCTACTCCGCCGATTTCATCGCGGGCAAGGGGCTCTCCGTCACCGATTTCGGCACCACGTACGACGGGACCAAGGCCACGGGAGGCGCGGCCTACGTGCTCGTGAGCCATGGGCCGTCGGGACAAGGCGCCTACACGACATCCGGAGCGCAGCAGGGCGCACCGAAATCCAACGACGAGAAGAACAACCTGTTGGCCACGGGTCCCTTCGTCGCCAAGGCCGCCTCCGACTCCGACACCTCCGCGACCGACACCACGCACTTCGACGATGTGCTGCTCTATCGCACCGTGTCGGACCTCGCCACGCGCGCCAACCTCGTCGCCCGCGACTGGCCCGACGACGTGCTGGCGGGAGTGAAGTTCGACAGCGCCACCCTGAGCGACGCCCTCGGCCACAGCCCTTCGAGCGACACGGGCCAGACCAACATCACGTTCGCCTATGCCGCGGTGTCGTCGCTCAACTCCGGGACGGCCCAGGACATTTCCTTCGCCACTTCCGGCGGAAACTCCGGGATAGGCGAGGTGGGCGGCGGCAACAACGCTTTGAACGGCTTCTCCGGCGAGGGCCTTCGCATCGTGCTCACCCAGTCGGCGCGCAAGTTTGCGTTGACCCTCAATAGCTTCGGCAGGTCGTCCTTCTTTGGCTTTCCCTACGCCGAGCAGGTCCAGGTGAATTGCTTGAAGGGCCTCGTTCCCGTCGACAGTGTCACCAAGGTGGCGTGCAACTCGGGCAACGGGCTCGCGAGCTTCTCCATCACCGCGGCGGGCGATTTCGACACGGTGGAGGTGAAGGCCCTTCCCACGACGTTCGGCTTCATCGACTCGTCGTTCACCCTGTCCGAGTTCGCAAGCTGCACGGCGACCGGGGTCTGCACGACGACCCTCGCCACCGCCGGAAATACCTGCCCGTAGGGCTCCCGCCCGCCGTTCCGGCCGGCGATCCTCCTCCCGAATCCCGGTAACCCCCTGACCGCGCGGGGGTTTCTCTCGCGCCGGGCCCGTTCGGGTCTCTGCAAAACTTCGTCCAATTCCTCACGAATTCGTTGCAAATCATTGTAGTTCCGAGGATAATTCCGTTTCAAACAAGAATTTGAAACGCTTGCCCAGGGAGGGCTCAGGCGATGCTGACCCGTGACATCACGGAAGACGGCAACGAGACCACGCGCCGCCTGATCTCGGCTGCATCGGAGGAGTTCGCGCTGCACGGTTTCGCGAGCGCACGCATCCGCCACATCGCGGAGGCGGCGCACGCGAACCTGGCCGCGGTGAATTACTACTTCGGCGGCAAGGAAGGCCTCTACCGGGCGACGCTGCGGTTCCTCTCGCGGCAGGTCCCCGCGGAGCCGTCGCGCAACCGTCGGGGCCACGCGCCGGAAGACCGCCTGCGCCGCCAGGTCTACGGGATCCTGCAGCGCTACATCTGCGGCGAGCGCCCCTCCCACCTGGGGCGCATCCTCGCCCACGAGTCGATGAACCCCACGTTCCACATCGACTCGCTGATCGAGGACATGATGCGCCCCGAGCTGGAGCGGCTGCGCGCGATCCTCACCGAGATCGCCGGCGTGGGCGTGCGCGAAGCCGAGCTCACCCATGCCGCCCTGGCCGTGATGGGCCAGTGCCTGCTGTTCCTCTTCGCCCGTCCCACGGTCCAGCAGATCTATCCGGGCCTCGCGGACGGTCCTGACGCCTGCCGGCGGCTCGCCCGGCAAATCGCCGATTTCTCCCTGGGCGGCATCGCGCGGCTGAAAAAGTGCGCCTGAACGCCCCTCCCGTTGCATCTGTAAAGGGCAATGCGACCCCGTGTGATGTGCGTCATACGTAACAGGGGGGTGCGCCCGTATCCTTGCGGCACAACGGATTGATCAGAAAACAACTTTTCCTGGAGTGACACGATGAAACGGATGTGGAAATCCCTCGCGGCGGCGACGCTCGCGATCGCATTGCCCGCGGCGGCCCAACCGGCGGCGATCGAGACGCACCTCGAGGCCCGCAAGGTCGTGCGCGCCGCCGACGGCAAGGAGACCTTCGCCGCGGCAGAGAACGCGCGCCCCGGCGACGTGATCGAGTACGTCGCGACCTATCGCAACACCGGCAAGCAGGCCGTGAAGAACCTCGCGGCCACGCTGCCCATCCCCGCCAACACCGAATACGTCGCCGGCAGCGCGCGGCCCGCCGATGCGAAGGCAAGCATCGACGCGGCCACCTACGCCGGCATGCCGCTCGTGCGCAAGGTGGTGCGCGACGGCAGGACGATCGAGGAACAAGTGCCCATCCGCGAGTACCGCTCCCTGCGCTGGTTCGCCGGCGAGCTGGGCGGCGACAAGACGGCGAGCTTCACCGCCCGCGTCCGGGTGATCGACGACCAGTCCCCGAGTGAACCGGGGAACCAGGGAGGCGGGAAATGAATGGCACCTGACGAAATTCCCCGGAATCGGCCTCGCGCCGGTTTCGCCGCTTTGAAGAGCAAGAAATCCACAGACGCAAACACCAAGGAGAAAACATGAACACGACCACGCAAGCCACAAGGAAAGGGGAAACCCTTCGCCTGTGGGTTGTCGCGTTGTTCGTCTTCGTCGCCGGCGCGATGTTCGCGCTCGGGCCGACGGGCGCGCACGCGGCGCCCGCGGCCGGCACGGTGATCGGCAACCAGGCCACGGCGACGTACAACGACGCCGGGGGCGCGCCTCGCACGGCGACGTCCAACCTGGTGACGACCACGGTGTCGCAGGTGAAGACCTTCACCCTCACCGCCAACGGAGCGCGCACCGCGGCGCCCGGCCAGACGGTGTACTACCCGCACACCATCACCAACACCGGCAACGGCACCGACACGTACACGCTGACCGGTCCTTCGTCGACCAACTTCGCGGCCGCCGCGGCTCCCCACGGCTCGCTCGCGTACTACATCGACGCCAACGGCGACGGCGTGCCGGACAACGCGACACCCATCACCACCTCGGGTCCGATCGCCTCCGGAGCGATATTCCGCTTCGTGGTGGCCGGCACGGTGCCGGGCGCGGCCGCGAGCGGCAACACCGCCGACATTACGGTCACGGCTTCCGACACGACGCCGACCACGGTGACCAACACCGACACCACCACGGTGGCCAACTCGGTGATCAGCGCGACCAAGGCGCTGTCGGTCAATAGCGGGCCTTCGCCTTCGGCCGCCGCGATCACGGTCACGTTGTCGTACACCAACTCGGGAACGTCCACCGCCACCAACCTCCAGTTCACCGACGTGCTGCCTGCGGGCATGACCTACGTCGCGGGATCCGGGCGCTGGAGCGTTTCGGGCGTCACCGCGCTCACCGACGCGACCGATGGCATCGAGCAGGCGGGCAGCTTCCCGCCGGGCATCGACTACCGCTCGGCCGCGGGCACCGTGACGGCGATCATCCCGTCGGTCCCAGCGGGCATCTCCGGCACGGTCACGTTCCAGGTCAACGTGAACGCGAACCTGCCGCCGCAGACCATCAACAACACCGCGCAGTACCAGACGGCGACCCAGGCCTCGTCGAACACCAACGCGGCCTCCTACACGGTGCTGCAGACGGCATCGGTCGTGGCCAACGGCTCGTCCACCAGCTCGGTGGACGGCACCAACGAGCCGGTGACCGTCGCCTCCGCCGCGGCGGGATCGACCTTCACGTTCGACAACTACATCTGGAACCGCGGCAACGGCACGGACACGTTCGACATCACGATCCAGTCGACCACGTTCCCTGTTGGCACTTCGATCACGCTTCTGCAGCAGGACGGCGTCACCTCGCTCATCAACAGCAGCGGTTCGGGCGCGCCCGACACGGGGCCCGTTCCGGGCGCCGGCCAGGCGTGCAACCCGCCGCTGGTGAGCGACGGCACGTTCTGCGGCTACAAGGTCGTGGTGAAGGTCACGCTGCCTTCCAACGCGAGCGGCGGTCCGTACTCGATCACCAAGCGGGCGACGTCGGTGTTCAACAACACCGTGTCGAACGACGTGATCGACACGCTCACGGTGGTCGCGGCCAACACGGTCGACATCACCAACAACAGCGCGCGCACGGACTCCACCCCCGCGGGCACCGCCAACGCCGGCGACTCGGGCACGTCGGGCTTCGGGGCGACGGGTGCGGCGGTCGTCACGACCAACCCGGTCACGCCCAGCACCTCGGGCACGACGACCACGCGCTTCCAGCTCTACGTGAACAACACCGGCTTCGTCTCCGACAGCTTCAACCTGTCGACGACGTTCGCGGCGACCTCGGCGGCGGGCGTGACTCCCCCGACGCTGCCCGCGGGCTGGTCGGTGGTGTTCCGTGCGGACGGAGGCGCGGCCAACTGCTCGACGGTGGGGGGCACGGTCACCACGACGGGAGCGCTCGCGGCCGGAGCCAACCGGCTGATCTGCGCGGAGGTCACCATCCCCGCCACGACCAGCGGCCAGGCGATCCCGGGCAATTACGACTTCGACTTCGCCGCCACCTCGTCCACCAACGGGGCGGTGACCGACTCGAAGCGCGACCGGGTCACGGTGAACACCGCGCGCAGCATCATCATCACGCCCAACAACACGCAGCAGACGTTCCCGGGCGGCTCGGTCAGCTACACCCACACCATCACCAACACGGGCAACGCGACGGACACGGCGAACTTCACCGCCGGATGCCTCGCGGACAGCCGTTCGGCGCAGGGGTGGACCTCGACCGCGTACATCGACGCGAACGCCAACGGCGTGCTCGACGTGGGCACCGACACGCTCATCGTGTGCGGCACCACCTCGCTGAGCCTGAACGTGGGCGAGTCGCGGTCGCTGTTCGTACGCGTCTTCGCACCGGGCTCGGCCACGGGCGCGGATCCGGCCAACGTCACCACCATCACGGCCACCTTCGGCGTCGCGACGACCAACGCCACCGACTCCACGTCGGTGACCGACGGCCTCGTGCTGACGAAGGACCAGGTCGCGGTGGGATGCGCGGTGGCGGGTCCCCACGCGGGCTACAGCACGGGGGCGATCGCCGCGGGTCCGGCGACGGCTCCCGGGCAATGCATCGCGTACCGCATCACGGGCACCAACTCGACGGCCGGGACCATCACCTCGGTGGTGATCAGCGACGTCGTGCCCGCGAACACGAAGATGCACTTCGCTTGCAGCGGCAACGGATCGGCGACCCCGACCGTGTCGGTGGGCTCCATGGCCGCAGGCTCGGCCGCGGACAACTCGACCGGCACCGTGATCGCCAACGTGGGTCCGCTCACCTCGACGCAATCGGCGGTCCTGTACTTCTGCGTAAGGATCGATCCGTGACAACCGTGTCACTCCGCTCGGGTGTTCGTGCCGTCCTGACGGCATCCGAGTGACTTCCGGAGGCGCCCCCAAAGGCGCCTCCCCTTTTCGATGGCTCTTCCCCGGAGGGGCCATCGACAAGGGAACGGGAAACGAAGACGACATCGTGAACGCGACGGG
>JAAOZZ010000070.1 GCA_012274175.1 Betaproteobacteria bacterium | reverse complement strand
CCCAGCGCGAGCGCCCACTGCCGGCCGCATTCGAACGCGGAGTGCGAGCGCGAGATGCGCCGCTGCGCTTCCCGGATGCGGTCCTGCACGAGCGCGGGATCCGCGAGTGCCTCCATCACGCCGCGCTCGAGGCCCTGGCCGATGGGGACGAGGTCCGCGAAGGGCATGTACGCGGGTACCGGATCGGCGACGACGAAGCGCCCCGCCCACAGGGACTCGAGGAGGCGATTGGGGCTCTTCACCGCCTTCTGCTCCGAATCCACGACGGGAATCCACGCGAGGTCCGCATCGGCGAGCGTCTTCCACGTCGCTTCGAGCGACCACGGAACGATCTCCGCGACCACGCGCGTGCGCCCTTCCGCGAGCGAGGCGACCAGCGCCGCGGCCTCGGGGGAGGGTGTCGTGACGACCGAGAGGCGCACCGGCATGTGCTCGGCGAGCGCGTGCAGCTCCGAGGCCTTCGCGGCGAGGCCGTTCAGGTTCGAAGGATGGCCGAACCATGCGATGCGAAGCGCCGGGAGCCGGGGCGCGAAGGCCGGCGCTCCGCGCGGGCCTTCCACCGGATCGGTGATCACGGTGGCCTCGCGGCCGGTGTTGCGCCGCACCGATTCGGCCATCGCCTCGGTGCTCGCAACGATGCGATCGGCCAGCGCGGCGAGGTTGCGGTAGTGGGGGCCCAGCTGCGGATGCTGGAAATGGTCGTCGCAGAAGTCGACGACCACCTTGCCGCCGCGCGCCTTCACCGCTTCGGCGAGGCGCTCGTTGGCGGGATTGAAGCTCTTCGAGATCACGAGGGCGTCGCACGGCGCGTCGCGCACCGGCGCGGGGACGTCGCCCTGGGGCAACGACACCAGCTGCACCGAATGCCCCAGGCGCGCGAGCTGCTGCGCGGGAATGAGCACCCGATAGCGCGCGGAGGCGAGGTCCGACGTGGGACCCGAGGGCGATTGGCGCAGCGCGGCCGCGGTGCTGAAGAGGATGCGCAAGGCGTCAGGGGGACTTGCCGCGGCGCGTCCCGAGCATGTTGACCATCAGGTAGGGGAGGTACTTGCGCTTCTGCTGGTTGCCGGCGTCGGCGAACATCGCCATCCGGTTGTCCGCATCGGCGCCGTTCGCGGGGATCTCGACGAACTCGCCGCCCACGGTGGTCGAGAAGAACGTCGCCGTCCAGTCGAACTCGTCGAAGAGCGACATCACGCCGCGGTGCGAGAACCGGAAGTAGTCGTCGGGATACGCGTGGTAGCGCCAGACCCACGGCACCGACATGTAGAGCTGGCCGCCGGGGCGGATCACGCGCGTGAGGTTGGGCGCGAAGTGCCAGGGCTTCTCGACGTGCTCGAGCACCGAGCAGCAGATCGCGAGGGCGAAGTGGCCTTCCTTCAGCGGGCCGATGGATTTCGTGAGGTCGGCCACCACGTCCACGCCCTTGCCCTCGGACATATCGAGCCCCACGTACTCGGCTCCGGCGTAGAAGTCGCGGAAGCTCGACGTCGAGCCGTAGTCCTTGCTGCCCACCTCGAGCACCGGACCGTCGACCTTCGGCACCCAGTGGCGCAGGTAAGCGAGCTGATTGACGTCACCCAAGGGTGATCACGATGGCGTCCCGGGAAGAGGGGCACATTTTACCAGCATGGTCGCGGATATTTGCTATCTTTCGACCGTGGTCCCCGACGCCATCAACCCGGACTCCATCCAGCGCGCCCTGGTCGTGAAGCTGCGCCACCACGGCGACGTGCTGCTCGCATCCCCCGTGTTCCAGGTGCTTCGCAACCGCTCCCCTCGCGCCGAGATCGACGCCCTGGTCTACGACGACACCCGCGACATGCTCGCAGGGCACCCGGCGATCGCGCAGGTCCACGGCGTGGATCGCGCGTGGAAGCGCCAGGGCCTCGCCTCCCAGGCGCGCCACGAGAATGCGCTCCTCGCGGCGCTGCGGGAGCGGCGCTACCAGCTCATCGTGCACCTCACCGACCATTGGCGCGGCGCTTGGCTCGCCCAGGCGCTGCGGCCGCGCTGGAGTGTCGGCCCCGAGCGCGACAGCGCGTTCTGGCGCTGGAGCTTCACCCATCGCTACAAGCTGCCGCGCAACACCCCGCGCCACGCCGTCGAGGCGAACCTGGATGCGCTGCGACGCCTCGGAATCTATCCCGGGGAAGACGAGAAGGCGCTGGTGATGGATCCCGGAGATGCGGCCCGCACGCGCGTGGACGGCCTGCTCGCGGCCGCGGACCTGGCTCCCAGGACCTTCATCCACGTCCATCCCACCTCGCGCTGGCTCTTCAAGTCGTGGACCGACGGGAAGAATGCCGAGCTCATTCGGCGCCTCGCCCGCGACGGCCATCGCCTCGTGGTGACCGCGGCCCCGGACGCGCGCGAGAAGGCGATCGTGGGCCGCATCCTCGCCGAGGCGGACGTGCCGGTCACGGACCTGTCGGGCCAGCTCACGCTGCGCGAGCTGGCCGCACTCGCCGCGCGCGCGCGCCTCTTCTTCGGCGTCGATTCCGCCCCCATGCACATCGCCGCGGCCATGGGCACGCCGGTGGTGGCGCTGTTCGGCCCGAGCGGCGAGAGGGAGTGGGGGCCGTGGGGTGTCGCCCACCGGGTCGTCACGAGCGACCACGGGTGCCGGCCCTGCGGCAACGACGGCTGCGGCGGCGGCAAGGTGAGCGAATGCCTCACGCTGCTCGCGGTGGACCGGGTGCACGCGGCGGTGAACGAGCTGCTGGCCGGCGCGTGAGTGCCACGCCGCAGCGCGCCTCCCCGGGTCTCGGCCCGCGCGTGGCGCTGGTGCGCGGCCGCTACGACCCGTCGGGCGGCGCGGAACGCTTCGTGCAGAACGCGATCCGCGCGCTGCACTCCGCGGGCGCCTCGCTCACCATCGTGACGCGCCGCTGGCCCGACCACGACGGGACCGCGATCGTGCTGGACCCCTTCTACGTGGGCAGCCTCTGGCGCGACCGGGGCTTCGCGCGGGCCGTCTGCCGCGAGCTCGCGCAACGCCGCTTCGACCTCGTGCAGTCCCACGAACGCATCGCCTGCTGCGACGTCTATCGCGCGGGTGACGGCGTGCATGCGCAGTGGCTCGCCGAGCGCTCGAGAACCCAGGGTCCGCTCGCCCGGCTCGCCACCGCCGCGAGCCCGCACCATCGCTACCTGCTCGCCGCCGAGCGCGAGCTCTTCACCGGAGAGCGCCTGCGCGCCGTGATCTGCAATTCGGAGATGGTGCGCTCGGAGATCGCCTCGCGCTTCGGCACGCCGCCGGAAAAGCTCGTGCTCATCCGCAATGCGGTCGACTCGGCCGCGTTCCACCCGGGTCTTCGCGACGAATTGCGCTCGGCCGTGCGCCAGCAGCTTTCCCTGCCGCCGGATGCCCACGTGGCCCTGCACGTGGGTTCCGGATTCGAGCGCAAGGGGGTGCGCTGCCTCCTCCGGGCCGTCGCCCGTTCCCCGGGCACGACCTGGGCAATCGTGGTGGGCAAGGACAAGCGCTCCGCGCGCTACGTCGAGGAGGCGCGCCGCCTGGGTATCGGCGCGCGGGTGCGTTTCGTGGGCTCCGTTTCCGACGTGCGTCCCTACTACGCGGCCGCCGACAGCTTCGTGCTCGCCACCCTCTACGACCCGCTGCCCAACGCCGCCCTCGAGGCGATGGCCTGCGGGTTGCCCATCGTCACCACGCCCCGGTGCGGCGCCGCGGAACTCCTCGAGGAAGGCGAGAGCGGGTTCGTGCGCGACGCCCTCGACGTGGAGGGCATCGCCGAGGCGATCGCCCGCCTGGACCCGCCCACGGCGCGCCGGATGGGCGCCGCCGCCCGGCAGGCGGTGGCCGCGCTCGCCCCCGCCGCCATGGCCGGAGAGTACCTCGCGCTCTACGAGCGCCTGCTTCACCGATAATGTGGGGATGAACCCTTCCGCCGGCCCCTCGAGCCGACAACTCTACGGGCGGCTCCTGCGCCATGTGTGGCCCTACCGCGGCGCCCTCCTCGCGGGCATCGTGGGCATGGTCGTGGGCGGCCTCGCGGACGCCGCGCTGGTGAAGCTCACCGGCCCGCTCATCGACCAGCTCTTCGTGCACAAGAACCGCGAGCTCGCGATCCTGCTGCCGCTGGGCATCATCGGCGTCTTCCTCGTGAGCGGCATCGCGAGCTTCACTTCCGGGTACTCCTCGTCGTGGGTGAGCAACAAGGTGATCCTGGACCTTCGCCGGGCCATGTTCGCCAAGGTGCTGCGGCTGTCTCCCGCGTACTTCGACGAGGTGCCCACCGCCCAGCTCGTGGCGCGGTTCACCAACGACGTGAACAACCTCGCCGCGGCCTCCACCGGAGTCCTCACGGTGATGGTGCGCGACTCGGTGACCATCGCCGCGCTGCTGGCGGTGCTGCTCTATTCCAACTGGAAGCTCACCCTCATCGCGTTCGCGGTGATCCCGCCCATCGCCGTCGTGGTCCGCGCGTTCAGCAAGCGCTTGAGGCAGATGAGCCGCGAGAACCAGCGCGCCGTGGGCGGCATCGCGGAAGTGCTGGACGAGGCGATCGCCAACCAGCGCGTGGTGCGCGTGTTCGGGGGCCAGGGCTACGAGAGCGAGCGCTTCGAGAAGGCGGGCCAGCGCATCCGCCGCTTTACCATGAAGCAGGCGACGGCGGCGGCGGGGACGGTGCCCGCTACCCAGCTCATCGTGGCCTGCGCCATCGCGGCGATCATCTATTTCGCCGCGGGCCAGGCTTTCGCTGGCACCACCGACGTGGGGCACTTCATCGAGTTCATCGCCGCCACGGGCATGCTGCTG
>JAAOZZ010000069.1 GCA_012274175.1 Betaproteobacteria bacterium | reverse complement strand
TCCTCGGGCCCGCGGTGCTCCTCGATCAGGACCACGAACTCGTCGCCCCCGGGGCGGGCCACGAGGTCGCTCTGGCGCACCGCCGCGGCGAGGCGCTCCGCGAGCGCCTGCAGCAGGTGGTCGCCGGCGTGGTGGCCCAGCGTGTCGTTGACTTCCTTGAAGCGGTCGAGGTCGATGAAGAGCACCGAGAAGCGCGTGCTCCGGCGCAGCGCCTTGCGCGCCGCGCGATCGAGCGCCTCCATGAACATGGCGCGGTTGGGCAGGGTCGTGAGCGGATCGTGCATCGCGCGCCGGCGCATGTCGTCCTGCACGCGCTTGCGGTTGTCGATGTTGGCGAGGGCGGCGAGCAGGCATTCCTCGTCGGCGTATCGCAGGCGCTGCGCCGAAAGGAGCAGCCAGAACCGGCGGCCCGACCGGTCCTTCATCTCGACTTCGTAGTCGCGCACCGACCCTTCCCGCGCGAGCGCCTCGGCGAGCGCGGCGCACGCCGCCTCGTCGGCGTGGAACTCGACCAGCGTGCAGGAGCGCGCCGAGTCGGCGTCGAGACCGAACTGCTGCAGCGCCCGGTCGTTCGCGTAGAGGATGCCCTGGTCGGCGGCGCGCAGCACGAGCAGCGGAAGCGGCGCCGATTCGATCAGGCGGCGCGTCTGGCCCTCGCTTTCGAGCAAGCTGCGGTGCAGGCGCTCGTTCTGCGCCACGAAGCGCCAGGAGGCGAGCGCCCCCGCGAGGGCGCCGAATCCGGCGAGCGCCAGGAGTGCTACGGGGAGCGCGCCCAGGGCGTAGGCCGCCGCGGCGAGGAGCCACGCGGCGAGCCACACCGACAGCCGGGTAGCGAGGACGACCTCGCGGTCGCGCGATCTGCCTGTCATGACGACGCTGCTCTCCTGTTGGTCTTGTCAGCCGTCGGTAACGATTGCCGGGGTTGAGCCCGGTCCAACAGGAGTTGACCCCCGATCTCCCCCCTTCGTTCCGCTAGAATCCGTGCCTTACCTACCCGATCCCCGCATGAAATCCCTCTCCGTTCGCTCGATCCTCGCCGGCCAGGCGCCCGCCGGGCAACCCGTGACCGTGCGCGGCTGGGTGCGCACCCGCCGCGACTCGAAGGCGGGCCTTTCGTTCGTGCACGTCTCCGACGGCTCGTGCTTCCATCCGGTGCAGGTGGTGGCGCCGGCGGCGCTCTCCAACTACGCGACCGAGGTCCAGAAGCTCACCGCGGGCTGCTCGGTGCAAGCCACCGGGACCATCGTGCCCTCGCCCGCGAAGGGGCAGCCCTTCGAGATGCAGGCCACGTCGCTCGAGGTCGTCGGCTGGGTCGACGATCCCGACACCTATCCGATCCAGCCCAAGCCCCACACGATGGAATTCCTGCGGGAGGTGGCGCACCTGCGGGCGCGCACCAACGTGTTCGGCGCCACGGCCCGCGTGCGGCATGCCCTCGCGATGGCGATCCACCGCTTCTTCAGCGACGACGGCTTCGTGTGGGTGAACACGCCCATCATCACCGCCTCGGACGCCGAGGGGGCGGGGGAGCTCTTCCGGGTTTCCACCCTCGACCTCGCGAACCTTCCGCGCACGCCCGAGGGCCGCGTCGATTTCTCGCAGGATTTCTTCGGCAAGGAGGCGTTCCTCACCGTCTCGGGGCAGCTCAACGTCGAGACCTACTGCATGGCGCTGTCGAAGGTCTACACGTTCGGGCCCACGTTCCGCGCGGAGAACTCGAATACGAGCCGCCACCTCGCGGAATTCTGGATGATCGAGCCCGAGATCGCCTTCGCGGACCTGGGCGACGACGCGACCTTGGCCGAGCGGCTGCTGAAGTACGTCTTCGCCGCGATCCTCGCCGAGCGCCCCGACGACATGGCCTTCTTCGAGGAGCGCGTGGAGAAGGGGGTGATCGCGAAGCTGCAGGGCATCGTGGACAAGCCCTTCGTGCGCATGGACTACACCGAGGCCATCGCAGCGCTCGAGAAGTCGGGACAGAAGTTCGAGTACCCCGTGCACTGGGGCATGGACCTGCAGAGCGAGCACGAGCGTTTCCTCGCCGAGCGTCACGTGGGCGGGCCGCTGATCCTCATGAACTACCCGCGCGAGATCAAGGCGTTCTACATGCGCCTGAACGACGACGCGCGCACCGTGGCGGCCATGGACGTGCTCGCTCCGGGGATCGGCGAGATCATCGGCGGCAGCCAGCGCGAGGAGCGCCTCGAAGTGCTCGACCGGCGCATCGCCGAGTCGGGCCTCGACCCGGCCGCCTACGGCTGGTACCGCGACCTGCGCCGCTACGGCACCGTGCCCCATGCCGGCTTCGGCCTCGGGTTCGAGCGCACCGTGGCGTACGTCACGGGCCTTGCCAACGTGCGCGACGTGATCCCCTTTCCCCGCACCCCGGGCAACGCCCGGTACTGACCCTTCCGCGGGGCGGCCGCAAGACCGTCGGCCAGGCCGATACAGGTACAATTCGGGGCCCGTTTTCTGCAGTTCGTCGGATGCCGCTGGCGGCTCGCTCCATACCCGGGGTAGCGTGCCCGGCATCCGAGGAATGCCCACAAGGTCATCCATGCCGTACCGAATCTGCGCCATCCTGCTGCTCGCGCTCGCCGCGGGCGGCTGCGCCAAGGGTCCCGAGGCCGCCCAGCCGGGCAGCCTGGCCCCCCTGCTCATCGCGCCCGAAGACGTCCACACGGTCCGCAACAGCGCCATCGCCTCGGGGCCCTCGATCACCGGCTCGATCCAGCCCGAGCGCCGCGCCGACCTGCGCGCGGAAGTCTCCGCCGTGGTCCTGCGGGTGCTCAAGGAAAACGGCGACGTGGTGCGCCGGGGCGACTTGCTGGTGCAGCTTGACGACACCTCGATCCGCGACGCCCTGTCCTCCGCGCAGGCCGCGAGCCGCGCCGCGGGCCAGGCCTTCGAGCAGGCGCAGCGCCAGTTCGAGCGCATGAAGACGCTGCGCGGCTCCGGCATGGCCTCCACCCAGCAGGTCGAGGACGCCGAGATCCGCCGCAACAACGCGCAAAGCGACATGGAAGGGGCCAAGTCGCGGGTGGTATCGGCCCGCCAGCAGATGCAGCGCACCGAGGTGCGCGCGCCCTTCGACGGCGTGGTGAGCGAGCGCAAGGCCTCGGCCGGCGACACGGCGCAGATCGGCAAGGAGCTGCTCAAGGTGATCGACCCCACCAGCCTGCGCTTCGAGGCCGTGGTGTCGGCCGACCACGTGGGGGAAGTGAAGGCCGGGCAGCCCGTGAGCTTTCGCGTGAACGGCTACGGCGAAGAGGAATTCACGGGCCGCGTGCGGCGCGTGAACCCCGCCGCGAACCCGACCACGCGCCAGGTCGAGGTGCTGGTGGACTTCACGGGTTCCAACCAGCCGAAGCTCGCTGGCCTGTACGCGGAAGGCCGGCTGGAGACCCAGAGCCGCACGAGCCTCACCATTCCCGCGAGCGCCGTGGTGCGCGAGGGCGACAAGGTGTCCGCATTCCGGCTGCAGGGCGACCGGCTGCAGAAAGTGACGCTCGCCATCGCCGAGCGCGATCCTCGCACCGGTGACTACATCCTGGCGGGCGGCCTTGCCGAGGGCGACCGGGTCCTGCGCCATCCGGGCGACGCGCTGAAGGACGGACAGGCCGTGCAGCCGAACCCCGCGCCGAAGGCCTCGGTGGCGGCCTCTTCCCAGGCGAGATAGGCGATGCTGCTATCCGATTTCAGCATCCGCCGGCCGGTCTCGGCGGTGGTCATCATCATCGCCCTCATGTGCCTGGGGCTGCTCGCGCTGAAGAACCTTCGGGTGAACCAGATCCCGGACGTGCAGCAGCCGGTGATGGTAGTGACCATCCCGTATCCCGGCGCCTCGCCCGAGACCGTGGAGCGCGAGATCGTCGATCGGCTGGAGAAGGCCCTGCAGAGCATCCCGCAGGTCTACCAGATACGCTCGACGTCGGCCGACAGCTCCGCGACCATCATCATCATCTTCGACTTCAAGAAGAACATGGTCGAGGCTTCCGACGAGATCCGCAACGCGATCGCGTCGGTGCGCTACAAGCTGCCGGTGGAGATGCGCGAGCCCATCCTGCAGCGCTTCGATCCGTCCGCGCAGCCCATCATGCAGCTCGCGCTTTCCTCGAGCTCCGAGAGCCATGCGGAGATCTCGCGGCTCGCGGAGGACGTGCTCGCGGACCGCTTCCGCGCCATCGACGGCGTGTCGGTCGTCACCGTGAACGGATCGCTGCACCGCGAGCTCTCGGTGCTCCTGCACGCCGAGAAGCTGCGCGAATACAACGTGTCGGTGACCGACGTAGTGAACGCGCTTCGCGCGCAGAACACCACCGCGCCCGTGGGCCGCGTGAAGGGCGCGCTCGACGAGCAGAGCATCCGGCTGGTGGGGCGCATCGAGTCCCCGGGCGCCTTCAACGACATCGTGGTCAAGCGCAGCGGCAACGAGGTGGTGCGCCTGGCCCAGGTCGCCACGGTGCAGGACGGGTTCGCCGAGGTCACCGGGTACAGCTTCCGCAACGGGCACCCGAACGTGGGCATCTCCGTCACGCGCTCGCGCGGGGCGAGCACGGTGACGGTGGCCGACAAGGTGCGCGACCTCGTGGGCGAGATCAACGCGACGCTGCCCAAGGGGACGCGCCTCGAGGTCACCCAGGACGGCGGCAAGGACGCCGACAGCAGCCTGCGAAACGTGATCGAGGCGCTGATGTTCGGCGCCATGCTCACCATCTTCGTGGTGTACGCGTTCCTCAACTCGTGGCGCTCCACGCTCATCACCGCGCTGTCGCTGCCCACCTCGGTCATCGCCGCCTTCATCGCGGTGTGGGCCTGCGGATTCACGCTCAACTTCATGACGCTGCTCGGCCTGTCGCTGGCGATCGGCGTCCTGATCGACGACGCCATTGTCGTGCGCGAGAACATCGTGCGCCACATGGAGCGGGGCGCGGACCGCGTCACGGCGGCGCGCATGGGCACCGCGGAGATCGGCCTCGCGGTGACGGCCACCACGCTGTCGATCATCGCGGTGTTCATTCCCGTGGCATTCATGGGCGGAGGCGCGGGCGAATGGTTCCGGCCGTTCGCGCTCCCCGTGGCGACCTCGGTGCTGGTGAGCCTTTTCATCTCCTTC
>JAAOZZ010000454.1 GCA_012274175.1 Betaproteobacteria bacterium | reverse complement strand
CGCGCGCGGCCGGGGCGCGCGAGACGCGCTGGGCGCACCTGCTCTCGGGCGAGCCCGCCGCGAGCGAATCCGTCGAGCCGGATGCCCCGGGTGCCGACGTGGTGACCGTAGGCGAGCTCGCCTCGATCAAGGCCAACGTGGACCGCCTGCAGGCGGATGTCGCGTCGCTTCAGGAAACGGTCGCGCGCCTGCGCAAGGAGCTGGGACTCGAGTAGCGGCGCCACCGCTTGCCGCCGGTCACACGCGTTCCCGCCAACCCTTCACGAGCGGGAAGTAGAGTCCGAGGGCCACGGGTTCACCGGGAAAGGCCTGCGCGTAGCCCTCGAGCTGGGGACCATAGCGCTCGAGCTCGCGGTCCAGAAACGCTTCGAGCCCCGTGCCCTCGTGGGAGCTCGTCTTGAAGTCCACGATCCAGCGCCGGCCCGCATCGTCGGTGAACATGCGATCGATCACCACCAGTCTCACGCCTTCGGGGCCGGCCACGCGCAGGCGATACTCGGAACGCGCCCCGGGCCATGGCTGGAGCAGCCAGCGCCCGCGCGGATCGGCGATCGCTCCCTCGAGGGCCTGGCTCACCCGTGCGACCGCGGCGCCGCGCTCGGCCGGCGGAATGCCGCGGCGCGCGAGGTCCCGCGCGATCGCGGGTGCCAGTTCGGCCACCCGTGCCCGATCCCAGCGCTCGATGCCGTCGGCCGCGACGCGCTGCAGCCACCGATGCACGACGATGCCCACGTGGCGCGCGGTCTCGCCCACCCAGGAGAATTCGACCGCCGGGGGGGCTTCGGAAGCCTCATCCGCAGACGCGGCCCTCGCCGGCGCCACCGCGACCTCGAAGACCGAAGGATCGAGGCGCAGCAACTCGTCGCGCGCCACTGCCGGGGCCGCGGGTTCGGAAAGCGCGGCAGCCGGCACGGAGGCAAGCGCCGCCATGAACGGCTCGCGCGCGATGCTCCACGCCGTGCACAGCAGCGAGCCTCGCGCGGGCTCCCGCAGTCGAGGTCCCTCCTCGCCGTCCACGGCGCGCGCGAACCCGAGCAGGTGCAGGCGGCTTCGCGCGCGCGTCGCGGCGACGTAGAGCAGGCGCTGCATTTCGTGCTCCGCAGCGGCATGGTCGAGTGCGCGCAGGTAGTCGTACGCGGCGTCGCTCGCCTCACCCGAGGCCCGGATCGGCGCCATCATGAGCGAGCCGTCGGCGCGCGCCTTCCAGGCGAATAGCGAGGGGTCCGCGGGACGCGGCGGCCGATCCAGCCCGGGGACGATCACCGTGGAGAATTCGAGTCCCTTCGCCTTGTGGATCGTCATCACCTGCAGCCGCGCATCCTCCGCCATGTCGGGCGCCGCGTAGAGCTTTTCGAGATGCTCCTCGAGCTGCGTGGGATCGGCGAGATCGCCCGCGCGCTCGAGCTGGTCGAGCTGGTCGAAAAAAGTCTCGGCGTCCTCGAGGTCGGAGCGCTGCGTCGCGGCGGCGGGACCGCCCAACGCGAGCCATGCGCCTTCGACGCGCTCGCGCAGGCTGCCGCGCAGCCGTCCCGCGACATAGGGCGCCAGCGCGTCGCGCGTTCGCCGCGCGGCTTCGGCCCCCGGGGCGTCCAGCCGCTCGAGCGTTGCGGCGTCGTTCAGCAGCTCCCAGACCGTGGCGCGCCTGTCTTCGGTCGCGAGGCCGGAGCCTGCGAGCGCGTGCAGGTTCGCCACGGTGAGCGCGCACCACGGAGCGCGCAACAGCGCGAGCCACGCGACGCGATCGGCGAGGTGGGAAAGCGCACGCGCGAGCGCGACCAGGTCCTGGATCACGGGCCTCGCTCCGAGCGGCTCGATATCCACGGCGCGAAAGCGGATCCCGGCCGCCTTCAGCGCCGGCACGATGCGGTCCAGGTGCGATCGGATGCGCACCAGGATCGCGACCGATGCTTGCCGATCCTGCGCGAGCGCCTCCGATGCGAGCTGCGCCACCCGCAGGGCCTCGGCCTCCCGGGCGGGCGCCCCGTCGCGCCCCACGAACGGGTGCCACTGCACCGCGAGCCCCGGTTCCTCGGGATGGTGCGCGCTCGACGGGGCGTGGGGCACCGCGCCCGATTCGGCATCCTCCGCGGCGCTCAGCACCCGGGCGAACTCGCGGTTGTACCAGGCGACGAGCCCTTCCTGCGAGCGGAAGTTGGTCGCCAGGCGCACGTCGATGAGCGCGACCGACGGCAATCCCGAGGCGCGCGCGCGCAGGAAGAGCGCCACGTCCGCCTCGCGAAAGCGGTAGATCGACTGCATCGGGTCGCCCACGAGGAAGACCGTGCGGCCGTCGCCTTCGGACCAGCCCGCGGTGAGCCGCACGAGCAGCTCCCACTGGCCGCGCGAGGTGTCCTGGAACTCGTCCACGAGCAGGTGTTTCAACCGCACGTCGAGGGCGAGCAGCAGGTCCGTGGGCGCGTCCTCTTCGCCCAAGGCGTTCACCGCGGCCTGCGCGAGCCCGGGGAAGTCGATCTCGCCGCGCTCGGCGAAGACCATCTGCAGCTCGGCGGCGGCGCGGGGCAGGATCGCCACCATCGCGCCGAGCACCTCCCACTGCGCTTCGGTGAAGGCCGCGGGCGGCATGCAACGCACGGCGTGCAACGCCTCGCACAGGCCTTCGATCGCCGCCAGGCGATCCACCAGGCCCTTCACCTGCCGCTTGAAGACCTCCTGTTCGCCCTTGCCGGGAGGAAATCCGGTGTTCTTGTCGAAGCGCGACCGCCACGCCCCTTCCTTCACCAGCAGCAGGGCGGCGAGCGCGCACCATTCCCCGGTCCCCGGCTCGTCGGTCGAGGGATAGCGGACGAGGCGGGCAAGAGGCGCGATGGGCGACGCAGCTCCTGCTGCCTCAAGGTTGCCACCCGCATATCGCGCCAGCGTGACGACCTCGGACTCCTCCGCGCCGGGCATGAGCGCGCGTACCGTTCGCAGGATCCGCATCCTTTCGGCACAGAACGACTGCTCAAGGGCCGTGCGCGCTTCGCGGTCAGCGGTGAAGCCCGCCACGCGGCGCAGCCACTGGTCGCGCCGGGCGAGCATCGCCTCGAGCAGCCCGCGCGCGATGTTCCAGTCGCCGTCGAGGTGGCGCAGGAGGCGGCGCACCGGGGCGGCGATCGCCTCCTCGCCGTCGATCAGCCCCAGCGTTCGCTGCGCGGCCTCGCGGTAGAGCTCCCGGG
>JAAOZZ010000453.1 GCA_012274175.1 Betaproteobacteria bacterium | reverse complement strand
GCGAGGCGGTGGACTGGCTGATGGCGCGCTACCGCATCCCGTTGGGTGCCGCCGAGGCGATCGGCCAGCGCCTGCTCGAGCTGGGCGTCTTCCACCACGTGACCGACGAGCACGGCTTCGTCGAGGGCAAGTTCTTCTATCGCTTCCGTGCCGACGAGGTGAGCGTCCCGGCATGACGGCGCCGCCGCGCGCGAACCAATGGGCGCGCGCGGGGTCTGGTCTTGCACGCGTTCCGCCGCCAGGCGGCACAGGGGAGACCAGCCATGACCGACGTGAGGAAGGGACAGGCGCCGCCGCAGCTTTCGCGCCCGGCGTTCCGTGAGCGATTCCGCCAGGCGTTCTACGATCCGGCCTTCCGGGCCGCCGACGACGCCATCGACCGCCTCGAGGCGATCGCGTGGGAGGGCTACGAGCAGGACCGCAAGGCGCCCCTCACGTCCCCGGCGGGTCCCGGATTCGCGGATCCGGCTTACAAGCTCTCGGTGGAGTGGCGCGCGACGAGCGAGCGCCTGAAGGCCGCGCAGGCGCGCCAGGAGGATCCCGCCACGCGCTCGCGCGTGCTGCTCGTGTGCGGCTCGCCCCGCAACGACGGATCGTGCCCCGGCGAGATCTCCAAGACCTTCCGCCTGGCGAACATCGCCGGGGAAGCGCTCGCCGCGGCGGGCATCGAGGTCGACCGGCTCGACCTGAGCCGGCTCACTTCCGAGTTCGGGCTGCGCATCTATCCGTGCAAGGGCTGCGTGTCCACGGCGATGCCGCTGTGCCACTGGCCATGCTCCTGCTATCCGACCCACGCCTTCGGCCAGGTGGGCGACTGGATGGCCGAGATCTACGAGCGCTGGGTGGCGGCCCACGGCGTGCTCCTCGTTACACCGGTGCATTGGTACCAGGCCACGAGCCCGCTCAAGCTCATGATCGACCGGCTCGTGTGCGCCGACGGCGGCAATCCCGATCCGACGGCGACCGGCGGCAAGGACCCGGTGAAGGCCAAGGCCCTCGAGCTCGCCGGCTGGCCGTATCCGAAGCACCTCGCGGGGCGGGTCTACGGCGTCGCGGTGCACGGCGACGTCTCGGGCGTCGAATCGGTGCGACGAGCGCTGTGCGACTGGCTCGACTGGATGGGGCTCGTCGACGCGGGCCCCATGGCGCGGCTCGACCGCTTCATCGGCTACTACCGTCCTTATGCCACGAGCCACGAGGAGCTCGACCGCGACCTCGACGTGCAGGAGGAAGTGCGCAACGTGGCACGCGCCGTGGCGAACGGGGTGGGGCAGCTTCGCGACGGGACGCTCAGCGCTCCCGACGCGGGCCTCGCGGCTCCCCGGCCGAAATGACCGGGTGCTCGGCAACGCTAGAATGGCGTGGTCGCGGCGCGTACGCGCCTTCGTCCTGCCGGGTCCCATGCCCCAAGATCGCCAGACGCTCTACGAGATCCTCGGTGTCGCGAGGAACGCCAAGCTCACCGACATCGGCCGCGCCTACGGCCGCGTGCGCGCGGAAATGCAGCAGGAGACCGCCGCGCCCGATCCGCGGCGCCTGGTCCGGGTCCAGAACGCCTACGAGGTGCTGTCCGACGAGGCGCGGCGCGAGGCCTACGACCAGTCGCTGCGCGCGCCGCTCGCGCGGGGCGCGAACCGGCGCAGGACGATCGCCGCATCGATCGCCGCAGCCGCGGTGGTGCTCGCCGCGATCGGGTGGTTCGCGTGGCGGCGCGAAGGCAAGCCCCCGGAACGTCCCGTGCAGGAGATCGCCGCCGCCGCGGCGCTCGCCGTGGGCCGCGTGCAGTCGATCGACATGGCGGGACACGCGACTGCGCTTGGCCTCGTGTTCGCGGTGAACGAAGGCACGCTCGCCGCGAGCTGCCGCGGCCTCACGCCGAGCTCCGAGCTGGTGGTGCAATTCGCGCAGCGCTCGGTGCATGCGCGCGTGGCCGCGAGCGACGACGGCCGGGGCTATTGCGTGCTCGAAGCGCCCGGAACGGGGAGCTGGCCGCTTTCCACGGGCGGCCCGACGTCGCGGGCCGGCGACAAGGTGTATGCCGCGACCGTGAGCGCGACCGGCGACGTGGCGCTCTTGGAAGGCACGGTTCGTCGCGTGGCGAAGGATGCGGGCGCGACGCTCCTCGAGATCTCGGCGCCCGCGGCATCGCAGGCCGCGGGCGGCCCCCTCCTCGATTCGCAGGGACGGGTGGTGGCCATCGCCGAAGGCAACGGCCGTCATCGGGTGCTGTCGCGGTGAGGCCGCACGCCTCGCGCGGCGCTCGCTGCGGGAAAAGTGAGATGATGGCGCGGTGAAATACAAGGACTATTACGCGATCCTCGGCGTCGAGCGCTCCGCGGCCGCCGATGAGATCAAGAAGGCGTACCGCAAGCTCGCCCAGAAATACCATCCCGACGTCACCAAGGATGCGAAGGGCGAGGAGAAATTCAAGGAGATCGCCGAGGCCTACCAGACGCTCAAGGACCCGGAGAAGCGCGCCGCCTACGACCAGCTGGGAAGCGGCTTCCAGCCCGGCCAGGATTTCCGTCCGCCGCCCGACTGGGAGCAGCAGTTCCGCGAGCGCTACGCCGGCGCCCAGGGCGCGCCCGGAGGATTCTCCTTCGAGGACCTGGACCTCTCGGAATTGTTCAAAGGCCTCGGGGCGCACGCGCGCCGCGGGGGCCGCGCCGGCGGCGCCACGATGCAGGTTCCGGGCGAAGACTACGAGGTCACCGTGCACCTCAGCCTCGAGGACGCTGCCCGCGGCACGCAGGTGGACCTGAACCTCGGCGTGCCCGAATACGACGAGCGCGGCGTGCTGCGCCGCCATGCGCCGAAGACGATCAAGGCGCGGGTCCCCAAAGGTGCGACCGATGGCCAGCGGCTGCGGCTGCGCGGCCAGGGCGGCAAGGGCATGAACGGC
>JAAOZZ010000452.1 GCA_012274175.1 Betaproteobacteria bacterium | reverse complement strand
TTGGCGGGGGCGGCGGCGAGGGGTTGGTCTTTCAACGCGCAGACGTTCGCATACACGCGTTCCAGCACATCGAGGAACGCCTCCCGTTCCTCGCGGCCGATGCCGGCGAAGGCTTCCGCGCGGGTCGCGTCGGCAAGGCGCCAGATCTGGTCGAGCAGCGGCCGCGTCTTGCCCGTGAGATAGAGGCAGCGCGCCCGGCGGTCCACGGGGTCGGGCCGGCGCTCGAGCAGGCCGTCGGCCTCCATGCGGTCGAGGATGCGCACCATCGTCATCGGCTCGACCTCGGCCAGCTCCGCGAGCCTCGCCTGGCTCACGCCCTCGTTGCCCGCGAGGCGCACCAGCGTCCTGCACTGGGGAAGGGTGAGGGAGAGGGCCTCGGCCCTCTGCTCGAAGCGCAGGACGTACCTGCGGCTCAGGTCCTTGAGGATGAAGCCGAAGCTGCGCAGCCGATCGGTCGACGCCATGGAATCACCGGGGGAAGGATGACCGGGCTATTGGTCACATTTGTGATGATATCGCAAATTACGGCGCCGGAAAAGGGCGCGGCCGCGATGCGGATCTTCAGCGGCCCAGCAGCTCCGCGATCGATCCCCCGCCGTGCAGGCGCGAGATCGCCTCGGCGAAGACGGGGGCGGCGGAAACGCGCTCGACGCGCGAGGCGAGCGCTGTCCCGGCGATCCGGCCGTCCGCGATGGTGTCGGTCACGACGATGCGCTCGAGGGGACTGGCCTCGAGCACCGACTGCGCCTCGCCGGCGAAGACGCCGTGGGTCGCGGCGGCGAAGACCCGCGTGGCGCCGCGGCGCTTGCAGGCGGCCGCCGCGCGGTCGATGGTGCGCCCCGCGCTCACGAGGTCGTCGACGATGATCGCGACCTTGCCTTCCACGTCGCCTGCCAGCTCGTCGCCGCGCAGCAGCCCTTCGCTGCGGTACTTCTCCGCGGTGCGTGCGAGCAGGCCCGCGGCTTCCAGGTTCTCCGTCGGGATGCGAAACGCGTTCTGGAAAGCGGCCAGGTTGTGCACGTCCATGGTGACCAGGCAGCCGGTTCCCACCGCCTCGAAGAAGCTCGCCACGTAGCGCGTGGCCACGGGATCGCGGCTCTTCGACTTCTGGTCCTTGCGCGCGTAGGCGAGATAGGGGACCAGCGCCGTCACGCGGCCCGCCGACGCATCCCGCAGCGACCCCATGAAGAAGAGCAGGCGCACCAGCTTGTCGTTGACGCTCTGCCCGTCGCCCGCGTACAGGGAATGGATCGCGTAGACGTCGCGCCCCCGCACGTTGACCAGCGAGCGCGCCTTGTGCTCGCCGTCCTCGAACTCGCGCTCCTCGTGCTCCGCGAGTGCCAAGCCCAGGTGGCCGGCCACCGCCGCACCGAAGGCGCGGCTCGCGCCGAGGGCGAAGACGAGGGGCGGATCGGCGGCCATCACACCGGCCATGAGACTTCCAGGGCGGAGCTCAGGCGCGCCATGCCTCGGCGAACTCGTCCAGGAAGCGCTCGAGGCGCGACGGATCGAGGCGGTCGATGCCCGCGGCGAGCGTGCGTCCGCCGCCCGTGGGATAGCGCCGGCAGAATTCCGAAGCCGACAGGCCCTCGCCCCGCGGAGCGCGCACGCTCACGGAGAAGCCGCCGCCGGGCACCGGCGTGAGCACCGCGTGGGCGCGCTCCGGCGCCGCCCGCGCAAGGCGATTGGCGAACGTGCCGTTCACCCTGCGGCTCCAGGGCGCGTCGGGAAGCAGGTAGGCATCGGCGCCCTCCGACTCGCGCACCGGGCGCGATGCGAGCGCGCGCAGGAGGTCCGCCTTGCGCTCCGAGGCGAGGCGCTCGACCGCCGGCTCCCGCTCAGCCATCTCGAACGGGTCCTGGTAATGACTCACGATCCGATAGAGCTCGAGCGGCGGCACGAGCACGTCGCCCACGTTGCTTCCGTACGCGTTGTAGTTGAGGCTCGCTCCCAGCTCGCGCAGCGCCCCGAGGCGGCCCTCGTCCAGCTCCAGCACCCGCGCCAGATCCACCGCCGCCTGCTCCAGGTTGTCGCCGAAGGCGCCGACGACGGCCCAGGGGCGAAATCGTCCCCGCAGGTGGCGGTCGATGAGGGCGCTGGTGCACAGCGCGCCCGTCTCGTCGATCACCGCCTCCAGCTCCGGGTGCGACGGGACCGGGCCGGCATAGTGATGGTCGAAATAGCGCACGTGCGCCCCACGCTCGAGCATCGCCATCAAGCCCGCGCGGTTGCGGTCGAGGGAGATGTCGAGCACCGTCACCACGTCGCCGGCCCCCGCGGGCACGGAACCCAGCAGCTCGATGTCGCGCTTGATGCCCGTGAAGAGCTGCGAATCCGCCGGGTCGGCAAGGCGCAGCTGGTGCAGCGCGCAGATTCCGTCGGCATCGCCGTTGAACACGTCGAAGTAACGCATGCCTCAGGCCCTCCCCAGGTGCAGGCGGCGCGCGAGCGATGCGCCCGCCTCGGCCCCGGCGCTGTCGCGCGTGGTATCGACCGCGACGGCATGGGCGGTCTCGTCGGACGCGAGCGGCGCCCGGCCGGCCAGCTGGAAGTCGAGCACGTCCGGCCCCGCCTCGGAAGCCCCCGCTCCGGAGCGCTCGCGCGCCTCCACGCGGCCGCGCAGCACCGCGAGGGGCGCATCGCAGGAAGCGATCGCGAACGGCACTCCCGCGGCGCTCGCCAGCGCGCGAAAGGCGTCGCGCCGTTCCCGCTCGAGGAAGGCGGCGTCGACGACTACCGGGTACCCCGCGGCGAGCGCGTAGCAGGCAAGCTCCGCGAGCCGCTCGTAGGTGCGCTCGTTCTCCCGCCGCGTGTAGAGTCCCGCTCCCGGGGCGGATGCGCTCGCCGCGCCGGGGTCCATGCCGTGCAGGCGCTTCCTCTCCACGTCGGAGCGCAGGCGGATCGCGCCCAGCCGCTCGACGATGCTCTCGGAAACGGTCGTCTTGCCCGATCCCGAGAGGCCATGCATGAGGATCAGCGCCGGGCGGGTGCCCCGGGCGAGGCGCTTGGCGAGGGCCAGGTGCTGCGAGAGTTGCGCGCGCGCGCCGGAACGATCGCGCTCGTCCAGGTCCACCTGGTGGGCTCGGATCGACGCCACCTTCGCGCGCACCATCGCGCGGTAGACGCAGTAGAAGCGCAGCACCCGCAGGCCCGGATAGTCCCCGGTCTGCGCGAGGTAGGCATCGAGGAAGCGCGCGCCGAGGGCCGCGAGCCCCAGGCGCTCGAGGTCCATCACGGTGAACGCGACCTCGCTCATCACGTCGATCCAGCGCAGCCGCGCGTCGAACTCGATGCAGTCGAAGGGCACCGGCTCGCCTTCGAGGAGCACGACGTTGGCGAGGTGCAGGTCGCCGTGGCACTCGCGCACGAAGCCTTCGGAGCGCCGCTCGGCGAAGGTCGGCGCCAGCGCCTCGTGCGTCGATAGCGTCCACGCGCGCAGTACACCGAGCTCACCCGCGATGGTCCCCGTGGTTTCGAGCGCCTCGATGTCGCGGAAGTTGTCGAGCGCCTGGTCGAGCACGCACTCCGGCGTGCCGAAGTCGCTCTCGGGACGCGCCCGGGCGGCCTCGCCATGGAACCGCGCCACGGAGCGGGCGAGGCTTTCCACCTGCCGGGCCTCGAGGCCGCCTTCCCGCGCGATCCGGTCGAGGAGCCCCTCCTGGCCGAAGCGGCGCATGCGCACGGCGTATTCGATCGCGGGCCCCGGGCCGCCCACCACGGGTGCCGCGACCGGTCCGGCGATGGGAACGACCTCGAGGTACACGTTCGGGGCCGTGCGCCGGTTCAGGCGCAGCTCCTCTGCGCAATAGAAGCGCCGCGCCTCCAGGGACGAGAAATCGACGAACCCGAGTGCGACCGGCTTCTTGATCTTGTAGGCGTAGTCGCCCGCCAGCACCACGAAGGAGATGTGGGTCTCGAAGACCTGGATGTCCGGGGCGGGATGGGGATAGCACGCCGGCGAGCGCAGTGCCGCCACGAGCTCGCGGCAGAGGCGCGGCGCCTCGACCGCGGCGGCCGCGCGCTTGGGCGCGGAAACGATCGTCGCCATGGGCAATCTCCTCTACAGGACCCAAGGTACGCCGGGTGTCTCGGCGGCCGTTGATCTTCGTCAACCGGCCCGGCGCCGGGCGAAGCAGAATCGATCCAGGATGCACGCGAAAGGACCCCGGATGCTCTTCGACGACCGCCTCGATGCAGCCCGGCAGCTGGCCGGGGAGCTGCGCCGGTTCGCGTCGAGCCATCCCCTGGTGCTCGCGATCCCGCGCGGGGCGGTGCCCATGGGCAACGTGATCGCCTCTGAGCTGCAAGGCGACCTGGACGTGGTGCTGGTGCGCAAGCTGGGAGCTCCTTTCAACCGCGAGTTCGCCGTGGGCGCCATCGACGAGACCGGGTGGGCCTTCGTCGCGGACTATGCCCATGGGGCCGGCGCCACCGAGGCCTACCTCGAGCGCGAGAAGCGCGAGCAGCTCGCCGTGCTGCAGCGCCGGCGCGCGGAATACACCCCGGGCCGGGCGCCACTCGACCCGAAGGGGCGCATTGCGATCGTGGTCGACGACGGGCTCGCCACGGGCGCCACGATGATCGCCGCGCTGCACAGCGTGCGCACGCGCTTGCCGAAGCGCCTCGTATGCGCCGTGCCCGTGGCCTCGCGCGAGAGCCTGGGCAAGGTCGCCACTTACGCCGACGACGTGGTCTGCCTGCACTCGCCGTTGGACTTCAACGCGGTGAGCCAGTTCTACCGGACCTTCACCCAGGTGGACGACGAAGAGGTGAAGGAGCTCCTGCGCCTTCGCGCCGCGCCCGTCCCGGAGAAGAAAGCATCGTGAGCGCGCTGCGCACCCGCGAGGCGCCTTACGGTGCCGCGAGGCCGCCGCGGCCTCCCGCCGCCATTCCGGAGGAAAACCTGCAGATCGCCGAGCGGCTGCGGGAGGCCGCGCGATTGCTCCACGCCCAGGGTGCCAGCCCCTATCGGGTGAGCGCTTACCGCAATGCCGCCGATTCCCTCGCGCACCACGCCCGCGGCGTGCGCGCCATCTTCGACGCCGAAGGGGTGCGCGGGCTCGACGGGATTCCCCGCGTGGGCCTGGGCATCGCCTCGGCGATCGCGGAGATGCTCGTGACCCGGCGCTGGTCGCAGCTCGAGCGGCTGCGCGGCACCGCCGATCCCGAGAAGGTCTTCCAGTCGGTGCCGGGACTGGGTCCGGAGTTTGCGCGGCGCATCCACGACGAGCTGCACGTGGACTCGCTCGAGGGGCTCGAGGCCGCGGCCCACGACGGCAGGCTCGAGAGCGTGGCGGGCGTGGGAGCACGCCGCGCGGCCGGATGGCGCGCCGCCCTGGGAGAGATGCTGGGACGGGTCGGGCGCGAGCGCTCGCTCGAGCCGCGCGCGGATGTCGAGGAGCCGGACATCGCGGCGCTGCTCGACGTGGACCGGGAATATCGCGAGAAGGCCGCCGCGGGAGCCCTGCGCACCATCGCCCCGAAGCGGTTCAATCCCGAGGGCGAAGCGTGGCTGCCGGTGCTGCATACCGGGCGCGGGCCGTGGCACTTCACCGCCCTGTACTCCAACACCGCGCTCGCCCACAAGCTCGAGCGCGTGCGCGACTGGGTGGTCGTGTACTTCTACGACGGAGACCACGTGGAGCGCCAGCGCACCGTGGTCACCGAGCCGCGGGGCGAGCTCGCGGGCGAGCGCGTGGTGCGCGGCCGCGAGGCCGAGTGCCGCGAGCACTATCACCTGGCCATCTAGGAGCTCCATGCATTCCACCCAGATCACGTTTCGCAACCTGCGCCATTCCAAGGCGCTGGGCGATCGCATCCGGGAGCTCTGCGAACAGCTCGAGAGCTACCAGCCCGGCATGCTCACGTGCCGCGTGGCCGTGGAGCAGGCGAGCGCGCAGCGGCGCAACGGCGCGCTCTACCAGGCGCACGGATGCAACCGACATGAACCAGGGCGACGGCGAACGCCAATCCGCCCGCAAAGCGAAGGTGACACCATGAAACCCCTCCGTACCGGAATCCGGGCCAACCAGGTCGAGCAGAAAATGGACGATCTGCCCATCGACAGCTACCGCGAGATGGCGAAGATGTCCGAGCCCACGAGCTGCCCCAAGTGCGGCGCGACGTACCTCAAGGGACGCTGGACGTGGAAGAAGGCTCCCGCCGACAGCCACAAGCACAAGTGCCCCGCGTGCCAGCGGATCGACGACGACTTCCCGGCCGGATACGTGAAGCTGCGCGGGACGTTCCTTCCCGAGCACCGCACCGAGGTGCTGAACCTGGTGAAGGCGCGCGAGACCCGGGCGAAGGAAGACCATCCGCTGCAACGCATCATGGCGGTGGAGGATCTCGCCGACGGCATCATGGTCACCACCACCGACGCCCACCTCGCGCGCGGCATCGCGGAAGCGCTGCACGACGCCTACAAGGGCAAGCTCGCCCTCACCTTCAGCAAGTCCGAGAACCTCCTCCGGGCAACCTGGACGAGGTAGGAAGATTGGCGGGGCGAGCGGCGGATGGAGGCGATGAGCCAGATGCTGTTGGCGAGCGCGATCGCCACGCCCTCGTCGCCCAGCCGCCGCGCCATCGCCTCC
>JAAOZZ010000451.1 GCA_012274175.1 Betaproteobacteria bacterium | reverse complement strand
GTATGCGTCCTGGACTTGTCTCGTCATTTCACTCTCCCGCAACTGCGTTGTACCCGCCATGACCATCAACCGCTTCTGCTCCTCGGGCGTGCAGGCCGTGGCGCTCGCCGCGGACCGCATCCGCACGGGCGACGACGACGTGGTGATCGCCGCGGGCACGGAATCTATGTCGATGGTGCCGATGATGGGCAACAAGATCGCGCTGAACGACGCGGTCTTCCAGAACAACGAGAACGTCGCGATCGCCTCCGGCATGGGCATCACCGCGGAGAACGTGGCGAAGCAATGGAAGGTCACGCGCGAGGAGCAGGACGCGTTCGCCGTGGCGAGCCACGCGAAGGCGACCCAGGCGATCGCCGCCGGCCAGTTCAAGGAAGAGATCCTTCCCTATGAGGTCGAGAGCGCGTCGCCCGATCTCGGCTCGGGGCAGATCGTGCGGCGCACGAAAATCGCGGACACCGACGAAGGCCCGCGCCCCGACACGACCGCCGAGACGCTCGCCAAGCTGAGGACCGTGTTCGCGGCGCGCGGCAGCGTCACCGCCGGCAACAGCTCCCAGATGTCCGACGGCGCGGGCGCCGTGATCCTCATGAGCGAGCGCGCCCTGAAGAAGTACAACATCAAGCCGCTCGCGCGCTTCGTGAGCTTCGCCGTGGCGGGCGTGCCACCGGAGATCATGGGCATCGGCCCCATCAAGGCGATCCCGAAAGTGCTGGCACAGGCGGGCGTGAAGCAGGACGACCTCGACTGGATCGAGCTGAACGAGGCGTTCGCCGCGCAGTCGCTCGCGGTCATCAACGACCTTGGGCTCGACCCCGCGAAAGTGAATCCCCAGGGCGGCGCGATCGCCCTGGGACACCCGCTCGGCGCCACGGGCGCGGTGCGCACCGCAACACTCGTGCACGGCATGCGCCGCACCGGCGCTAAGTACGGAATGGTAACCATGTGCATCGGAACCGGCATGGGCGCCGCGGGCCTTTTCGAGGCGCTCGCTTGAATGCACAATAGCCCCGGAAATAAGAACGAAACCAGAGAGGAGATCCACTCCATGAGATCCGCATTCCGCCCCACTGCAAGGCCGCTCGCGCTCGCCCTCGCGCTCGTCGGCTCGCTTCCCGCGTTCGCCCTGGAGTTCGAGACCGGCAGCGGCGTCAAGGTGAACGTCGATACCACGATCACCTACGGCGTGTCCGTGCGCACGGGCGCGCGCGACCCGGCCCTCTTCGGCATCGCCAACGGCGGCACCTCGCGCTCCACCAACGAGGACGACGGCGACCTGAACTTCGACAAGGGCAAGGCCTTCGCCAACCTCGTGAAGGCGACCACCGACGTCGAGGTGAAGTACCGCAACTTCGGGTTCTTCGGCCGCGGCACCGCCTACTACGACTTCGACCTCGCCAACAGCGACAAGCTCGGTCCCACGGGCCGGGACCGGCTCGGCAAGGACGTGGTGGGCCTGGACGGGTTCGTGAGCGCCGCCTTCAAGCCGGGCGGCAGGAACCTCAACATCCGCGCCGGGCGGCAAGTGATCAGCTGGGGCGAGAGCACGTTCATCCCCGGCGGCATCAACGTGATCAACCCGGTGGACCTTTCGAAGCTGCGCGTCCCCGGCTCCGAGCTGAAGGAAGCGTTCATTCCCACCGCCGGACTCTGGGGAAGCCTGGAGCTCACCACGGCGGCCTCGATCGAGGGCTTCTACCTCACCAACTTCGACAAGATCCGCCTCGACCCGAAGGGCTCTTACTTTTCCAACAACGACGCCGCGAGCGACGACGCCGACCGTGTCATCGTCTCCTTCGGCCGCCGCCTTGACGACCGCACGGCGCCGCGCAACCCCGTGCCGCCGGGAATTCCCGGGTTGAGCACCACCGCCACCGCGCTCTACGGGCCCTTCGACCCGGCCGCCCAGATCTGGGTGCCGCGCTCCGCCGACCACAACGCGAGCGACTCCGGCCAGTACGGTGTCGCGTTGCGCTACCTCGCGGACCACCTGAACGAGACCGAGTTCGGCTTCTACTTCATGAATTACCACAGCCGCGTGCCGTTCTTCGCCGGCATCAAGGGCACGACCACCTCGGTGCTCACCGGCGGGCCGCTGATCGCGCCCATCTGCGCCACGGCGGCGCTGCGCGCGCTCTGCGCCACCGGCACCGCGACCTACTACACCGAGTATCCCGAGAACATCAAGCTCTACGGCGTGAGCTTCAACACCGCCGGGCCGGCGGGCATCGCGCTGCAGGGCGAATACTCGTATCGACCCAACCAGCCGGTGCAGCTCGCCACCGCGGAGCTGATCCTCGCCTCCCTGGGGCTGCCGAACCTCATCACGGGCTTCACCCAGATCCCGGGCGCGCCCGCCGGAGCCACGGCCGCCGCACTCGTTCCGGACGGCACGTACATCCAGGGCTTCCGCAACGTGAAGATGAGCCAGCTCCAGATGACGGCGACCAAGTCCTGGCCCAACGTGGCCCGGGCCGACCAGCTGATCTTCGTGGGCGAAGTGGGCGCGACGTACTTCCACAACCTGCCTACGGACCTCAAGTTCTCGGGTCCCGCGGCTTACCTGCCCGCCACGGCGTTCGGCGCGGCGGTCTCGAGCGCGTACTCGGTGCAGACCGAGGGCTTTATGACCAACTTCTCGTGGGGCTACCGCCTCGCGGGCCGGCTCGAGTACAGCAACCTCTTCCTGGGCGGAAACGTCGCCCCGCGCATCGCGTTCTCCCATGACGTGAAGGGCGTGAGTCCCACCTTCAACGAGGACACGAAGTCGGTGTCCATCGGAGCGTCGTGGGAATACCAGCGCAAGTGGCTGGTCGACGCGCAGTACACGAACTATTTCGGCGGGCGCACCTACTGCGGCACCGACGTGCCCACGCCCGGCAGCGTGATCACCCCGGGCCAGAGCGCGAGCTTCTGCTCGAGCGCCAACCCGCTCAAGGATCGCGATTTCTACTCGGTGAGCGTGAGCTACTCGTTCTAAGGCGCCCTCGAAAAACCAATATCAGGAGGAAGCATCCATGTGGGTCATCTCGAATAAATCCTGGGCCGCCCTCGCCGTGGGCGCCGCGTTCGCCGTGCCGGCCGCGGCGGAGCTGTCCGCCGCCGACCTCGCCAAGCTGGGCACCACCCTCACGCCGATGGGCGCGGAGAAGGCGGGCAACGCCGCCGGAACCATCCCCGCCTGGGACGGCGGCATCACCAGGCCCATCGCCGGCTTCAAGGAAGGCGGCCACTACCCGAATCCGTACGCGTCCGACAAGCCGCTCTTCACCATCGACGGCAAGGACTACGAGCGCTACAAGGACAACCTCGCGCCCGGCCAGATCGCGATGATGAAGACGTACCCCGACTACAAGATGATCGTGTATCCGACGCGCCGCAGCGCCGCCTTCCCCGCGTGCCACTACGCGGAGACGAAGGAGTGCGCCGCCAAGGCGAAGCTCGCACCCGGCGGCAACGGCGTCGAGGGCTGCACCGGCGGCATCCCGTTCCCGATCCCGAAGGACGGCAACGAGGCGATCTGGAACACGCTGCTGCGCTACCGCGGGGAGACCTTCGGCATGGACTGGGATCAGGCGGCGGTCACGGCCTCGGGCGACTACGCGCTCGTGAAATTCGAGTACGAGTACGATTTCCAGTACGGCAACTGCTCGAAGCCGCCCGCCCAGCGCGAGCCCAACAAGGTCCTGAACTACCTGCAGATCACCACCGCGCCCGCGCGGCTCGCGGGGCAGATCCTGCTGGTGCACGAGACCGTGAACCAGGTGAAGGAGCCGCGGAGCGCCTGGACCTACAACCCGGGCCAGCGCCGCGTGCGCCTCGCGCCCAACGTGGGCTACGACAACCCCGGCACCGCGGCCGACGGCCTGCGCACCAACGACGACTTCGGCATGTACAACGGCGCCACCGACCGCTACAACTGGAAGCTCGTGGGCAAGAAGGAGATGTACGTCCCGTACAACTCGTACCGCCTCACGGACCCGGCGCTCAAGTACTCCGACCTGCTGAAGCCCGGCCACCTGAACCAGGACCTCGCCCGCTACGAGCTGCACCGCGTGTGGGTGGTCGACGCGACGCTGAAGCCCGGCGTGAGCCATATCTATTCGCGCCGCACGTTCTACATCGACGAGGACAGCTGGGCGGTGCTCGCCATCGACAAGTACGACGGCCGCGGCCAGCTCTGGCGCTACGCCGAGCAGCACAACGAGAACTGGTACAACGTCCCGATGTTCTTCGGCACGGTGGAAGTGCACAACGACCTGCAGTCGCGCCGCTACATCGCGATGGGCCTGCGCAACGAGGAGAAGGTGATCTACCAGCCGCTCAAGCGCACGGCCGGCGACTACACCCCGGCCAACCTGCGCGCCCTGGGCACGCGCTAGCGCCGGCGACGCTCCGCAGGCCGCGATGAGGAAGGCCCTCGGTGCCGCAGCCCTCGGCTGCGGCATCGTCCTGGGAGCGTGGGCCGCCCCGGTGGACGAGCAGGTCCTGCCGGCCCAGGGCCCGCTGCGCGCGGCCACCGTGCAGCGGATGCTGCTGCTGGACGGGGCGCGGGCCGGCGGGCGCATCGTCGCCGTGGGCGCTCGTGGCTACATCCTGGTGAGCGCCGACCAGGGCGCCACGTGGTCGCGGGCCAGGGCGCCCGAAGCGCCGCTGCTCACCGCGGTCGATTTCGCGGACGCAAAGGACGGCTGGGCGGTGGGACACGATTCGGTGATCCTCGCCACCACCGACGGCGGCGACACCTGGACGCAGCAATTCTCCGCGCCCTCGGAGCAGCGCCCGCTCCTCGACGTGCTCTTCGTCTCGCGCGAAACCGGCTTCGCCGTGGGCGCCTACGGGGCGTACTACGAGACGACCGACGGGGGCAGGAGCTGGAACGTTCGCAAGATCATCCCCGACGACAAGCACCTCAACGCGATCGTGCAGACCGCTCCCGGCAAGCTGCTGATCGTGGGCGAGGCGGGCACCATCCTCGTCTCCGACGACGGGGGCAAGTCCTGGAACCCGGTGGCCTCGCCATACAAGGGCTCGCTCTTCGGCGCGGTGGTCGCATCGGACGGCACGGTGGTGGCGTTCGGGCTGCGCGGCCACATCTATCGTTCCACCGACGCGGGCAGGACCTGGACCGCGGTCGACAACGCCTCGGACGCGACACTCATGGGCGCCACGCGCCTGCCCGACGACGCGCTGGTGCTCGCCGGCGCGGCGGGCACCGTGCTCGCGAGCCGCGACAACGGCCGGTCGTTCGTGGCGGTGGCCACGGGGACCACGCGCGCGCTCGCCACGGCGATCCTCGGCGGTCCCAACACGGTCCTCCTCCTGGGCGAAGCGGGGGCGCGCGAAGTGCCGCTCCCGCTGGAGCGGCGCTCGGAGGGCAAGCCGTGAGCCTCGAAGGGTTCATCCAGCGCGTCTCCGCGATCATCTTCGGCCACCGCACGGCGTGGCTCGTGGTGTTCGGCATCCTGACCGCGCTCTTCGCCGCGTCGGCCACGCGCCTCACCGTGGATGCGGGCTTCAACAAGATGGTCCCCCTGGACCATCCGTACATGAAGGTCTACCGGGAGTACGAGAAGGTGTTCGGGGGCGCCAACCGCGTGGCGATCGCCCTGATGCAGAAGGACGGCGACATCTTCACGCGGCAATACATGGCCAAGTTGAAGGGACTCACCGACGACGTGTTCCTGCTGAACGGCGTGGACCGCCCGAGCGTGAAGTCGCTCTTCACGCCCAACACGCGCTTCATCGAGGTGATCGAGGAGGGCTTCTCCGGGGGCAACGTGATCCCGGCCACGTTCCAGGGCACCGACGCGGACCTCGCCAAGGTGCGCGAGAACGTGAACAAGTCCTCCGAGGTGGGCCGCAGCGTCGCGACCGACTTCACCGGCGCGCTGGTGAGCGCGGGGCTGCTCGAAATCGACCCGCAGACCGGCAAGCGCCTGGACTATTTCGAGGTGTCGCGCAAGCTGGAGGAGCTGCGCGCGAAGTATTCCGGCAACGGCCAGACGGTGCACATCATCGGGTTCGCCAAGGCGGTGGGCGACATCCGCGACGGGGCCCGCGGCGTGATCTTCTTCTTCGGCGTGGCCTTCGCCATCACGCTCGCACTCATGCTCTGGTTCGTGAAGGACGTGAAGCTCACGCTCGTGGCGCTGGTGGTCGCGATGATGCCGGTGCTGTGGCTGCTGGGCACGCTCCCGGCCCTGGGCTTCGGCATCGATCCCCTGTCGATCCTGGTGCCGTTCCTCATCTTCTCCATCGGCGTCTCCCACGCGGTGCAGATGACCAAGACCTGGGAGCGCGAGGTGCTCGCCGGCTCCGACAGCCTCACCGCCGCGCGCCGCTCGTTCGCGAAGATCTTCATCCCCGGGACGCTGGCGCTGCTCACGAACGTGCTGGGCTTCGCGGTGATCATGATGATTCCCATCGACATCGTGCGCGAGCTGGGCATCACCGCTTCCGTGGGCGTGGGCTGGATGATCCTCACCAACAAGATGCTGCTGCCGGTGCTGCTCTCACACCTGTCGGTGTCGAGCCGGGCCCTGGCGCGCCAGGCCTACCAGGAAAGCCGCGCCGGGCGCATCTGGCGCTCCGCGTCGCGCTCCGTGGAGCCCGTCCGGGCCGCCGCCATCGTCGCGGTCGCGCTCGCGATCCTCGCCGTGGGAGTGCTGCAGGCGCGCCACCTCAAAGTGGGCGACTACGGCATCGGCGTCCCGGAGCTGCGGCCCGACTCGCGCTACAACCGGGACAACGCGGTGATCGTGAAGAAGTTCGCGATCGGCGTGAACACCCTCGGGGTGGTGGCCCAGACGCGTAACGTGCAGGGTGCCTGCACCCAGTACGACGTCATGAGCACGATCGACCGCTTCGACTGGTTCATGCAGAACGTGCCGGGGACGCAGTCGGTGATCTCGCTGCCGAGCCTCGCGAAGGTCGTGAACGCCGGGTTCAACGAGGGCAGCCTCAAGTGGCGCCAGCTTCCGCGCGATCCGCAGGTGCTGGCGCAGGCGGTCACGCCGATCGACACGTCCACCGGGCTGCTCAACCCCGACTGTAGCTCGATGCAGATCCTGGTGAATACCGCGGACCAGCAGGGCGAGACGATCGCGCGGCTCGTCTCCGAGGTGAAGCGGTTCGCCGCCGCCAACGCGAGCGACCACCTCGAGCTCAAGCTCGCCACGGGCAACATGGGTGTCGCCGCCGCCACCAACGAGGCGGTGGACCAGGCGCGCTGGGAGATGGACTTCGCGATCTTCGGCGCGCTGCTCGCGATGTGCATGGTGACGTTCCGCAGCCTGCGCGCGACGCTCTGCATCCTGATCCCGCTCGCGATCGTCTCGGTCCTGTGCGAGGCGCTCATGCCGACCCTGGGCATAGGGCTCAAGGTCTCCACGCTCCCGGTGATCGCCCTCGGCGTGGGCGTGGGCGTGGACTACGGCATCTACCTCTACGACCGCATCGAGACCCACCTCGCGGAAGGTCGCCCGCTCGCCGACGCGTTCTTCGAGGCGCTGAAGGAGCGCGGCACCGCGATGGTGTTCACCGCGGTCACCATGACCCTCGGCGTGGGCACCTGGGCCTTCTCGGCCCTCAAGTTCCAGGCCGACATGGGCGTGCTGCTCGCGTTCATGTTCTTCCTCAACATGCTGGG
>JAAOZZ010000450.1 GCA_012274175.1 Betaproteobacteria bacterium | reverse complement strand
GCCACGAACAGCACGCCCCAGGTCACCAGGGTCACGATGAAGCTCTTCATGGATTCGGCCTCGGGGGAGCCGTTGCAGGAGACTGATGATCGATCGCCCGCGAAGAATACCGGAGAACCCGTCGCGAGCTCCGCCCTGCGCGCCTCAGGGGCGCGCGGGATGCTGCGGCGTGAAGACGGCGTCGCAGGGATCGGGACGGGAGGTGGACGAATTCGCCGCCGCGCTCGCCGCGGCGCTCAAGCCCAGGGTCGCGATGGCGGCACCCGCCTTCGCGATCACCCCGGGCGTCGATGCAGGGTCGAGCTTCACCTTCATCTTGCGCATGGGCCCGGCGATCATGATGTCGCCGGCGATCGTGGAAAGTCCCACTCCTTCGTCGGGCTTAGGCTGGACGGCGCCCCTCAGGTCGAGGGTCTCGCTGCGAAAGTCGATGTCGCCGGACGTGAGCAGGCGGCTTTCGCGGCTGCGCGCGCCGACGATGTGCTCGCCCTTCGCGCGGCCGTTCACGAAGGGCAGCGCCGCGGCGACGCATTCGAACTCGATCCCGCCGGTGGATTCCTTCTTCGAGAAATGGACCATGCGCGCTTCCCAATCCCCGGCGACCTGGGAAGCGTAGAGGCCGGGACCCATGGCGATGGAGACGGGCCCGGTCATCGAGGCGGCGAGCTGCTTCATGGAGTTGCCGGTCGCGGTGACGACCGCGCGGATCTTCATGGGCCCGCCGGTGAAGGCGTTCGAGCGGTGCCGCTCGCGCAGCCACCGCTCCAGGAGCATCTGCTTCGCCGTGACATCCACGTGGACCTGCTTCCTGCTGCCGTCGAAGTCCATGGCACCCGTGGCCGAGCCGCCCAGAAGCTCCGCGGTGAACGGCTTCAGGTGGAGGAGATCGCCTTCGAACACGGCGTGGGCCGTTGCGTTGCGGAGCTCCACGCCATTGCGCAGGAGCACGGCTCCGAGCTTCACGTCGACGGTGCCTTCCTTGCCTTTCATCGCGACCAGCAGGGGCCACGCGAAGGGGCGATCGTAGAAGAGCTCTTCCGGGGCGAGCGGCGGATAAGGCGCGGAGCCTGCGTCCAGCAAGGCCCGCACCCAATCCAGGCGATCGCTTTGCAGGCGTGCCGCGAAGCGCGGCTTGGCGCCCGCGGGCCACACCTGCGCGTCTCCCGTCATGCGATGCTTTCCGAGGGTGACGTCGAGGCCGCGAACGTCCACCTCGCCGTGGGATTCACTCAGCTCAGCGTGGACCCTCAGCGGCGCGGTCCTGCGATGCTCGACGCCGAAGAAGGCGAGCATGTCCTCGAGGGACTCGCTCTCGAGGCTCGCCTTGAATGCCGCGCCTTCCAGGTCGCGATGCAGCGGAAGGCGTCCGTCGGCCGAGACGCGCGTCTTTCCCCAGTCGAGCGCGATCGCGGCCTCGGTCGCCGCCCCGGGCGCACCGAAGCTGGCCAAATCGGCGAAGCGTGCCGTCGCGTGCAAGGGATGTCGGCGGTAAGTGGCCCGCGCATCGACGCGCACGTTGCGCAATCCGAGGCTCGACTCGACGCTCGCCTTCTCGACGTGCCACGGCTGGTCCACGCCGGGCTTCGGCCGGTAGTGGATGTCGGCGTTCGAGACCTCGAGCTCGTTCAAGCGCAGCCAATCGCCGGCGCTCGCGGGCTTGGGCGCCGCGCTCCCGCCCGCGGGCCGCACGTCCCAGCTCGCGGCGCCGTCGGGCGCCACTTCCAGGTTCACCTGCGCGCCGTCGAGCGCGAGCCGCTGCAGCCGCACCATGCCCACCAGCAGGGGCAGCAGCGCGAGGCGAGCGGACACATGGTCGGCGTGGATCAGGGTGCGCTCCTTCGCCCAGGGAGGATTCGCGAGTGCCACGTCCTCGGCGAGGAACGTGGGACGGGGAAGGAGCTTGAAGGTGAGGCTGCCGATGGCGAGGTCGCGGGAGAGCTTCGAGCGCGCCATGTCGATGGCTTGCGCGCGCAGCCGCGCGGGGTCGACGGGCGCATGCAGCGCCAGCGCGCCCGCCACGATGACGACGACGGCGGCGCCGGCGATTCCGAGACTCGCCCTGCGCCAGTTCATCATGGCCTGGTGGCAATTCGATGGAGGTGACGTGAGACCGGCCAGGGCCCCGGATGGTTCGCCCCGATTGCGCTGCCGGCCCGCCGGCCCACGCCCTCGCGAATCCTGCGCGACACTCCCGAAACGGGCCTTAAGCGGGGCTTAAGTTTGCGCGCCGTACGATTGCCGGCTGGATGACAGGCACGAGGAAATCCGGTGAGCAAGGCGATCAGCAAGGTCCCTCCCGTCATCTTCATGTTCTGGGTGATCAAGATCCTCGCCACGACGGTCGGTGAGACGGGCGGCGATGCGCTGTCCATGACCCTGGGCCTGGGCTACGCGGTCGCGAGCCTGATCTTTCTCGCATTCTTCGCGGTCACGCTCGTCATGCAGGTAACCTCCAGGCGGTATCACCCATTCTTCTACTGGGCCGTCGTAGTGGCAACTACCACCGTCGGCACCACCCTGTCGGACTACCTGGATCGCACCGCGGGGTTGGGGTACGTGACATCCTCGACCTTCCTGTTCTGCGCCGTGCTCGCCGTGCTCCTCGCGTGGCATCTGGCGGTGGGCAGGATCCGGTTCGAGGACATCTCCACGAGGAAGGAAGAAGTTTTCTACTGGGCGACCATCCTCGTATCGAACACGCTAGGAACCGCACTCGGGGATTTCATGGCGACGTCTACCGGCCTGGGATTCGAGCGCGGCGCCCTCGTGTTCGCCGCCCTGCTCGCGATCATCGCCGCGGCGCACTACGGGTCGAAGAAGATTCCTCCCGCCGTCCTTTTCTGGGCGGCGTACGTGCTCACGCGCCCGCTCGGCGCCACCCTCGGCGATACCCTCACGAAGGCCCATCGGGAAGGCGGGCTGGCATTGGGCCGCATCGCTTCGTCCCTCGGCATCGCGGCCCTCATGGCCGCGGGAATCTTCCTGATGACCCGGTGGGAGGGCCGCCGCGCGAGCTCATCGGCGGCGATTTGAGGCCGGTCCACGGCGTTCGCGGCGCCGAAGCGCTCGATGAGCAATCCCGAGAGCGCCGCGCCCACCGGCATGAACCCGAAGGCGAGCAGTCGGAAGGTGCCGTTCAACCGAGCCCGGCGTGTAGACCACGTGCCCGCTCCACAGCAGCATGTAGTCGCGGTGCCGCCACAGGGGCGTGTGCAGGGGCGGTTCGGGCAACTACGCGTTTCCCAGCACGATGTTCACCGCGCCCACCATCGCGCTCACCTTGAACGGCTTGGTCACGTATCCGTCGGCGCCCGCGGCCAGGCCCTGCAGCACGTCCTCGGCCGCGGATTTCCCCGTCATCATGATGACGGGGAGCCGCGCAAACCGGGGATGGCCGCGGAGCTGGCGGAGGATCTGCATGCCGTCCGCGTCCGGCAATACGACGTCCAGGAGCACGAGGTCGATCTCGGCGCCGCGCCGCATTTCGCCGT